>JAPSKD010000484.1 GCA_031177865.1 Bacillus sp. (in: firmicutes)
TGCTGCAAACTTATACGTTTCAATTGTTCTTCCCACTTCTGCCTTGGAGAACATAATGGGTTTTGCAGATTCACGCGTAATGATTTCAGCTGCTTCATCTGCCTTTTCTTTTAAAAGCGAAACAACCTTTTCTAAAATCTCTGCACGCTTATAGGCCGGCATTTTTGCCATCACTTCACGTGCGTTGTAAGCAGCACCGATTGCTTCTTTCGTAAGCTCTTTATCTGCCATGGCTATTTGGGCTATTTCCTCTCCAGAATACGGGGAGCGAAGTGGAGCATATTTCGTTGTCTCTACTTTTTGACCATTGATCATTAGGAACTGTTTCGTCGACGTTAATTCACTCACATTTTTACTCATTGAGGGCCTCCAATACCATTTCATGAAATTGTAATATCGCTTTTTCTGAGGATGAATATCTGCCTTTATTAAATGCACGAGAACGGAAGCCAATTTGCTCCAGCTCTACAAGCTCAATATCCTCCTGACGAACTTGTTCCGCAAATGCCACTAAGTCTTTTTCTGCTTGAGTCAAGTTTTCATCTCGGAAATAATAGGTATAGACAGCCAAAGAGGTTTCGTGATCAATTGGTATCATTTGAATAGTAGCCATATTACCAGGACCCGGATAAATGGTCACCATCAAATTCGGCCACAACCAATAAAAGGAACCGCCTTGCATTTCCGCTTCATTTAGATTAACCGTTCCATAATTTTTATCTGGTTTAACAATTGTACCTTGGATCGAATAATTGTCACATGTAATGATTTGGTAATCATTCATATCCAGGGCTGCTACGAAACCTGGGTGGGCAACATGGCAATGGTCACATTCCAGATAGTTGTCGATATAAGCCTTCCAGTTTGCTTTCACCACACGTGTTCTTTGGTGAGTTCTTTTTAACTCACTTAAGAATGGGAACTTGCTCAATTTTTCAAAGAAATCGCCAAATGACTCGCTTAACGGCTTTGCGTTATCATCAAGATTCACGAAAATTAATGATTCCATAATACCGATGGAGACAGATCGTAAACAAGCATCCTTTACACAAGCAGCATCTTCCCCTCGAAAGTTAGGAGCTTTATTCAACTGACCATCAAGCTTGAAAGTCCATCCATGATACCCGCATTGCAATATTTTCTTGTTTCCAGACTCTGTTCTTTCTAACTTTGTCGCACGATGTGGGCAAACATTGTAAAAAGCGCGTATCACTTCATCTTTTCCACGGTTTACAATAATCGGCTCTCCTGCTACATCAACGGTAAAAAAATCCCCTGGCTTTTCAACCTGGCTAACATGGCCAACAAGCTGCCATGATTTTGAGAAAACAAGATCCATTTCTTTCTCTAATACTTTAGGGTCTGTATATTTGTCATATGCTAACGTTCTTTCAAATGTACGATTCGTTGCATTTTGCACTTGGTTATAGGCCATCATTTTTTCCCCCATAAATCGATTTGTTTTTTACTTTTAAACTCTTACTATCTGTTCTTTAATCAGTAGATACTTAAAAATAAACAGCTTCACTGCGTTTGTCTTTTTTCTCCATAATGCTCGTACTGTGTAGCGGCTGTACTTTCGAATTGGGATCCAGGTAGACCTTAGCATTACTTACAGCTGTCGGCGCTTCACCAAAACCGCTGGCAATCAGCTTTACTTTTCCTTTATACGTACAAATATCCCCTGCGGCATAAATCCCTTTTATATTTGTTTCCATTTTGGAATTGACAACGATTGAATTCCCTTCAATCTCCAAACCCCAGTCTTTTATCGGTCCGAGTGAGGAGACAAATCCGTAATTAACAAGGACATCATCTACTTCAATTTCCCTTGACTTACCACTATTCGCTTCTGTCAAAACCACCTTTTCTACCTTGTTTTCTCCTATTAGTTCGACCGGAATATACGGGGTTAAAACCTGCACTTTTGATTTTTTCAATAATTCAACACTGTGTTCATGGGCACGGAA
>JAPSKD010000149.1 GCA_031177865.1 Bacillus sp. (in: firmicutes)
CAGCGTTAGAGTCAAACCAAGCAAAGATTGAAGATTATGTAGTTGAAAATGATCGCCGCAATTCAGCGATTCCATTATTAAATACAAAAAATATTAATGCTCGTATCGAACCTGGAGTGACAATTCGTGATCAGGTAGAAATTGGGGATAATGCAGTAATCATGATGGGTGCTGTTATTAATATTGGTGCAGTTATTGGCGAAAAAACCATGATTGACATGGGTGTTGTTCTCGGCGGAAGAGCTACTGTAGGAAAGAACTGTCATATCGGTGCTGGTACAGTTTTAGCTGGTGTTATCGAACCGCCGTCCGCCCAGCCTGTTATTATCGAAGATGATGTACTAATTGGTGCAAATGCAGTGGTTTTAGAAGGAGTTAGAGTTGGACAAGGATCAGTGGTTGCTGCTGGGGCAGTGGTTACAAAGGATGTTCCGCCGTTTACAGTCGTAGCTGGAACTCCTGCTAGAAAAATTAAGGATATTGATGAGAAAACAAAATCTAAAACAGAAATTATGCAAGAACTTCGCCAGCTATAAATCTAAGGGAATGGAAAGCGTGGATATTCTCCACGCTTTCTTTCTAGTAAAGGAGTGATAGAATGAACCCTTTTATAAAAATTCGACGTGATTTGCATTTAATTCCTGAATTAGGATTTCAAGAATATAAAACACAAGCTTATTTATTATCGTATATAGAAAATTTATCACAAGAGAGATTATCCATTAAAAAATGGAAAACTGGTCTTTTCGTTAAAGTTCATGGTTTAAATCCAAGAAAAACCATTGGTTATCGCGCCGATATCGATGGTTTACCAATCGTTGAAGAAACAGGTTTAGAGTTCTCATCAACCCATACGGAACAAATGCATGCTTGCGGACACGATTTTCATATGAGTATTGCTCTCGGTGTGTTAACACACTTTGTTGATAATCCTACTGAAGATAACATTTTATTTATTTTTCAACCTGCAGAAGAGGGGCCAGGTGGAGCGGAACCAATGCTAAAATCCGACATTATGCAGGAATGGAAGCCAGATATTATTTTTGCCTTACATATCGCACCAGAATATCCTGTCGGATCTATTGCCCTAAAAGAGGGGTTATTATTTGCGAACACATCAGAGTTATTTATCGACCTTAAAGGGAAGGGAGGGCATGCCGCTTATCCACATTTAACAAATGATATGGTCATTGCAGCCTGCTCGCTTGTCGGTCAGCTTCAAACAATCATTTCTCGCAATGTTAATCCATTAGATAGTGCAGTCATTACGATTGGCAAAATAACTAGTGGAACGGTACAAAATATTATTGCTGAGAAGGCAAGACTCGAAGGAACGATTCGTACACTTTCTGATGATTCCATGGATAAGGTTAAACAGCGTATCGATGCTGTGGTAAAGGGGATAGAGACTAGTTTTCAATGTGAAGCAATCATTGATTACGGTGCGATGTATCACCAAGTATACAATGATGAGAATTTAACGAGAGATTTTATTCAATATATGAAGTCACAAACCACTATTGATGTTATTGAATGCCAAGAGGCAATGACAGGGGAAGACTTCGGATACATGTTGAAGGAAATTCCTGGACTAATGTTTTGGCTCGGAGTGGATTCACCGTATGGACTGCACCATGCCAAATTAAATCCGAAGGAAGAGGCTATAGAGGTTGCAATCAATATTCTCACTAGCTATATCACGTTTAAAGGTAATTGATATATATAACTCTCTTTCTAAGAAGCGTTTTGTTTTATTCTTCTGTATAATAATGTTAAACTAAAGAGTAGAAAAGATTGTTGCACATCGTCGTTTATTCTTTATGTAAATAGGGTAAACCAATTAAGGGACTATTTAATAACTAATTGGAGGGATTAGACATGCCAGAACGTATGGTAGCAAAGCAAGCACCTAGATTTGAAATGGATGCAGTATTACCGAACAAAGAATTTGGAAAAGTAAGCCTTGAAGAAAACATGAAAAACGACAAATGGACTGTTTTGTTCTTCTATCCAATGGATTTTACTTTTGTATGCCCAACTGAAATTACTGCAGTTTCTGATCGTTATGAAGAATTCGATGATCTAGATGCAGTTGTTATTGGTGCTTCTACTGATACAATACATACACACCTTGCTTGGATTAATACAGACCGCAAAAACAATGGCCTTGGTGAACTAAACTATCCATTAGCTGCAGACACTAACCACGTTGTTGCACGTGACTATGGGGTCTTAATTGAAGAAGAAGGTATTGCACTACGCGGCTTATTTATCATCAGCCCTGAAGGTGAATTAATGTATTCTGTTGTTAACCACAACAATATCGGCCGTGATGTCGATGAAACATTACGTGTACTTCAAGCATTACAAACTGGCGGTCTTTGCCCAGCTAACTGGAAACCAGGACAAGCTACTCTTAATGCTTAATTCTTACATTTAATAAGATAGACCTAACCCTTGGTGTTAGGTCTTTTTTAAAAAGGGGATTTGTCATGAAACTACGTGAGCCAATGCCAGAATTAACTGGTGCCGTTGAATGGTTAAATGGAGAAGTTGCAAGAGAGGATTTAGTGGGTGATAAACCTACGCTTATTCATTTCTGGTCAGTCAGCTGTTACTTATGTAAAGAAGCAATGCCACAAGTTAATCAATTCCGTGATCAATATAAAGATAAATTAAATGTGGTGGCAGTACATATGCCTAGATCTGAAGAGGACTTAGACTTAGAGCAAATCAAGCAAGTTGCAGCAGAGCATGGAATCAATCAGCCTATTTTCGTTGACAGTGAACATAAACTAACAGAAGCATTCGAAAATCAATATGTCCCTGCCTATTACGTATTCGACCGTGAAGGCAAACTCCGCCATTTCCAAGCAGGCGGAAGCGGAATGAAAATGCTAGAAAAGCGAGTCAACCGTGTATTAGATGAATTAGAAAAAACTGAATAAACAATGGAAGGACTGTTCGTTATCCAACGAGCAGTCTTTTTTATTTTTTTGCTTTGTTTATACTAAAAGCTGATTTCGACACTCTGTTGATTGGAGCGAAAGGGACGAAGACTCCTCGAAAATGCTATCGCATTTTCTTCGTGAGTGGGCGGATTCTGGATGTAAGTTAGTGTCCTGCGGGAGGACGGGGCAGGGGAGACCCCGCAGGCGCCAAAGCGCCGAGGAGGCGGTTAGTACCCTAAGGTGCGCGAAGTGCCTCGTGACAGGCAAAGACCGCCTGTCCCTGTGGTGATTATTCGAAGAAGCTTTCCTTAGTGGAGTGGAGATCAACAGACCAAATTTAACACAGCTGATTTTTTTGTAACCATCCCAATTTTTTAACGTCGGTATTTATAAATAGATAAAGGGGGTTATCAAAATGAAAAAGGTAATTAAGTTATTTGTTTTCCTTTCTCTGATTCTTTCTCTAGCTGCTTGCAGTTCAAGCAGTAAAAGTGAAGAATCAAAGATGAGCAGTGACAGTAGTGCAGGAATGGATTCAGGAGAAACTGCAATGGAGGAAAAGTCACAAGTATCATTTGATAACAATGCAAAACAAGAGAAGGCTGTTCCGGCAGAATTAGAAGTCCCAAGCCAAATGGTTATTTATCAAGCCGATTTACAGCTTCGTGTAAAGAAATTTGAAGAAACCTTGCAAAACATAGAAGCACAAGTAATAAAGTATGGCGGCTATATCTCACAGTCAAATGTTGCTAAGGACGGTATAGAACAAGTGAGCGGGCAAATTACTGTTCGCGTCCCTCAAAAGAATTTCCAAGCCTTTTTGCATGATGCCGAGGGGCAGGCTGCTGAGGTTCTGCAGAGGAGTATTACTGGTACGGATGTCACCGAAGAATATATCGACCTTGACTCACGACTGAAGTCAAAAAGAGTAGTGGAAGAACGGTTAACATCATTTATGCAATCTGCACAAAAGACAGAAGATCTTTTAAAAATTTCAGCAGACCTCGCTGCAGTTCAAGAGGAAATTGAAACGATTCAAGGTAGAATGAAATTTTTAGAAAATCAGACTTCATTATCTACCGTTCATCTAACACTTTATGAAAATCAAGTCATCGTCCCTAATCTTGAAGATGAAGATCTAAATACTTGGGATAAAACGAAAAAACAATTTATGAAAAGCACTAACATGCTGTTAGCTGCCATTTCGGGTTTATTTGTTTTTATAGTAGGTAATATCCCTATATTAGTAATCCTAGCGGTGGCGGCTGTTTTGATTTACCAATATATCAAGAAGACACGGAACCGCAATGGTAACGGATAAATAAGTATATTCAACTAATTTGGATATGCTAAAATGAAATTGATTAATTGATTTTGCTGGGGGAGTTTTAGTGAGAAAAAATTTTGCAGTAATAGGACTAGGCCGTTTCGGTGGCAGCATTTGTCGTACTCTTTCCGATGAAGGTTTTGAGGTATTGGCAATTGATAAAAATGAAGAAAGAGTAAATGCATACGCTATGATAGCGTCTCATGCTGCTGTGGGAGATACAACGGATGAGGCAGTCCTAAAGAGTCTAGGCATTCGTAATTTCGATCACGTGATAGTAGCGATTGGAGATGATATTCAATCTAGCATCTTAACCACTTTGATTTTAAAAGAGCTAGGTGTAAATCATATTACCGTTAAAGCGCAAAATGATTATCATGAGAAAGTGCTTGTGAAGATTGGAGCGGATAAGGTTGTGCACCCCGAACGAGATATGGGCAGACGAATCGCTCATAATATGGCGTCCAGCAGTGTGTTGGATTATCTAGAGTTATCAGATGAACATAGTATCGTAGAAATCGTAGCAAACAGTAAGATTAGCGGTCATACCATCATTGATTTAGACATTCGAAAGAAATATGGGTTAAATATAGTAGCCATTAAAAGAGGTATGGATATCATCGTGTCTCCAAAGGCAAATGAAGATATCCGAGCAAACGATGTATTGATTGTTATTGGAACGGATGAAGACATCGATCGTTTTGAGAGAAAAGTTATGCAATAAGAAAAGCGGAAGCACACGGTGCTTCCGCTTTTTTTATACTTCCATAATGATTGGTAAAATCATTGGTCTGCGTTTCGTTTTCTCATATAAGAACGGTGCTAATGTATCTGTAATTTCATTTTTAATTTCTGACCATTGACTTGTTTTTCGTTCCATTACCTTATTTAAATGCTTAGTAATCAGGTTTTGAGCGTCGTTAATTAAATCGCCAGATTCTCTCATATAGACGAACCCTCTAGAGATAAGGTCAGGACCTGAAGCTATTTTGAAGTCTTTCATGTTTATACTAACCACGACAACGACCAATCCTTCTTCTGAAAGAATCCTTCTATCACGTAAAACAATATTTCCGATGTCACCAATGCCGCTGCCATCAATATAAACAGAGCCTGAAGGAATTTTTCCTGCTACTTGCGCGCTGTTTTCAGATAGAGCTAATACTTCACCATTGTCCATAATAAAACAATTCTCTTCCTCAACACCACAGTCAACAGCTAGTTTAGCATGCATTCTTTGCATTCTATACTCTCCGTGGATAGGCATAAAGAATTTCGGTTTAATCAAGCGGAGCATTAGTTTTTGTTCTTCTTGTCCACCATGACCTGAAGTATGGATGTTACTAAGTTTTCCGTGTATAACTTCAGCACCTGCTCGGAACAACATGTTGATTGTCCTGTTAACACTAATTGTGTTACCAGGTATCGGTGAAGATGAGAATACAACAGTATCCCCTGGAATAATTTGAATCTGTCTATGCGTACCATTTGCAATCCTAGATAAGGCAGCCATAGTTTCACCTTGGCTTCCAGTACATAAAATCGTTACCTTATCTGCTGGAAGTCGGTTGATTTGATTTGCTTCGATAAACGTTTCTTTTGGTGCGTTTATATAGCCAAGCTCTTGACCAATCGTAATAGCTGATTCCATACTGCGGCCAAAGACAGCGACTTTTCTTCCGTTCGCAACTGCAGCTTCAACTACTTGCTGCAGTCTGTAAATATTAGATGCAAAGGTAGCGAATATAATGCGGCCGGAGACCTTTCGGAAAATGTCATCAATGCTTTCGCCGACAAGACGTTCAGACATGGTGAATTCCGGGATTTCACTATTTGTACTATCTGATAATAAACATAGTACTCCTTCTTTTCCGATTTCAGCCATTTTGGTTAAATTAGCAGGTTCACCTACTGGTGTGAAGTCAAATTTGAAGTCGCCAGTATGAACGATTTGTCCTGGCGGAGTTTTTACCACGATACCGTAGGAATCTGGGATACTATGAGTTGTTCGGAAAAAAGAAACAGACGTCTTGCGGAACTTGATTACATCATCTTCCTGAATTGCATTTAACTTTGCCGTTCTTAAAAGCCCATGTTCTTCAAGTTTATTTTTAATGAGTCCTAAGGCAAGCTTTCCACCATAAATGGGAATATTTACTTCACGTAACAAATAAGGAATACCGCCAATATGGTCCTCATGTCCATGGGTAATAAACAACCCTTTTATTTTATCTTCGTTTTTAACTAAATAGGTATAATCGGGAATAACATAATCAATTCCTAATAACTCGTCCTCTGGAAACTTAATCCCTGCATCAATCAGGATTATTTCATCCTGAAATTGTACTGCATATGTGTTTTTTCCGATTTCCCCCAAACCGCCTAAAGCAAAAACAGCAGTTTGGTCATTTTTTACAAATTTCATAAATTATCAAATCTCCAATACATTATAATCTTCATTTTGTTTTTCATATTCTAATAATGCTCCGCTTACTTCCTGTACAAATTCAACGTTGTATCCACGATCTGCAACTTTTTTTCGAACATCCCTAACAGATTCTCCTTCTACATATAGAACCTTTGTATTCTCTCTTACTGGAACTTCCTTGATGTTTTCTTGAAAATAAACTTTAAATACCATAATAAATCGCTCCTTAATCGATCATGACTTTTTCTATTATATAAAATAATTACATTTTTTTCATTTAAATTCACTTTTCACCTAAAAAGTAAACGCTTGGACCTATTAGAAAAAATATGTAAATAATACACTGATAATCAATTTACAATAAGGAAGGAGCCCTTCGCAAGTTTGAAGGGCTCGAAAAAAGTTGTAGTTAGGCAATTGATTTTTTTCGCAGTATATCGTTCCACTGTTTTAAGAGCTTCTTTCTTAGCTTCTTTAACATAGTGGATCATCTCCTTACTTCCTATTTTAAACGATCCTTGTCCAATGTAAAGCAAGCCATGATAGATTATTGTAGATTTTTTTTATTCAATCATTTTTATACTAATATTATATGGTATAAACAGGATTTCTTTCATGGATAAACATGGAAGAATTATGAAAGTTTAATAAATTGACAATTATTCTTGTTATGGTTAGTGTTTATGAGAGAAAAATAATAGAAGAGCTTTTCTGTTATTAAAAGTAAAGAGGAGTCAGAAATATATGAAGAAAATTGTTTTTTTTGACATAGATGGGACATTGCTCGACCATGAAAAAAAACTTCCAAGCAGTACGAAGAAAGCGATTCAAACATTGAAGGAGAATGGTGTGTTCGTAGCGATTGCAACTGGAAGAGCGCCTTTTATGTTTACGAGTTTGAAAAAAGAACTAGATATTGATTCCTACGTTAGTTTCAATGGACAATATGTTGTGTTTGAAAATGAACCGATTTATAAGAATCCGCTAAATCAATCTGAATTGAAAAGATTTCTACAGGATACAACTGCCAAAGACCATCCGTTGATCTTTATGAACGAATTAACCATGAAGAGTACTACACACTTCCATCCTTATATTGAAACAAGTATGGGCAGCTTGTTATTTCCACATCCGGAAGAAGACAAAAATTTCTATGTCAACAAAGAGATTTATCAATCTTTACTATTCTGTGAAGAAGGTGAGGAGAAGTTCTATTTTGAAAATTTCCCCGAATTTGATTTTATAAGATGGCATCCATATTCAGTTGATGTCTTACCAAAAGGTGGTTCTAAAGCCGAAGGAATAAAGCAAATGATAGACAGGTTAGGGTTTGATCTTAAAGATGTTTATGCATTCGGTGACGGCTTAAACGATTTAGAAATGCTTAAAGCTGTTGGAACCGGTGTTGCAATGGGGAATGGCGTTCCCGAGGCTAAGGCGCTTGCAAATTTAGTGACAACGGATGTTTCGGAAGACGGAATATGGAATGGATTGAAAGAATTGAAACTCATCTAAATAGAAAAATGCGCAAGGGCCTAGGAGCACTTGCGCATTTTTTATCTTTCAATAGCAATGGCACCTTCAATTGGTTTAAAGGGATCTTGTTTATTGATATGATCATAAAACATAATTCCATTTAAATGATCAATTTCATGTTGAAAGCAAATCGCTGGAAGACCCTTTAAACGCAGTTTAACCTCTTCTCCTTCAAGGGTAATCCCTTTTACCGTAATCCGAGCAAACCTTTCCACATATCCTGGAATTTCCTCGTCTACTGAAAGACATCCTTCTCCTGAAACCAAATAAGCTTTTTCGACTGAATGACTGATAATTTTGGGATTATACAATCCGTAGCTATATAAATTACCTTTTTCATCATGAAGATGAACCGCAATCATCCGTTTTGAGACATTGATCTGCGGCGCAGCTAAACCTATTCCAGGTCGTAATCCATATTGTGAAGAAATATCAGGGTTTTGGCTATTTTTCACATATTCTAAAAGACTTTTAAGTATTTCTTTCTCCTCATCCGATGGCGGCATTGATACTTCAGTCGCTACTTTTCTTAAGGTAGGGTGGCCGTCTCGAATGATATCATCCATCATTAACATGATTCTATTCACTCCTGTTTAAAAACTAAAAAATATCGATATTCATTAGTCTATCAGACAATTCGTGAAAAGTTAATTGTTGCAGGAGATATTGTCAAACATATGAAGTATAGATATAGTAAGAATTGTAATCATTAAGGGGGTTGCGAAGTGTCTATAGTTAGAATGAATCGTATTACTACTCTTATTTTCGCAATTAGTTTCTTATTAACTGGCTGTGTTAGCAAAGAAGAGACAACTGAAAGAATGTATCAAGCTTTAGAAAACGTAGTAGAAGCAGAAGAACCATTCGAAGAGCAGCAAGAGCCCCTTGTGGAGTTAGAAAAGCAAGAAAAGGAAATTTATAATCAGATAATGGCTCTTGGTATGAAGCAGCATGATGAGATTGTTAAGCTTGCTGACGAAGCACTTTCAATCATTGATAAGAGAAGAGGGCATTTACAAAAGGAAATCGACAGTATCAATGCCTCAAAAACAGAATTTAAGCAGGTTGAAGAAATCAAGAATGAAATTGACGATACAGAGCAAAAGAAAAAAGCTGCTGAGCTAATGGAAGTAATGCGGGATAGATATAAAGTACATAATCAGCTTACAAAGGATTATACAAGTGCATTGGATCATGATAAAGAATTATATCTGATGTTAAAAAATGAGAGTGTTTCGTACGAAAAGCTAGAAGATCATGTGACGAATTTAAATACTATCTATCAAAAGGTATATGACGCTAATGAAGAATTTAATGCATTAACCGCACAATACAATGAGAAAAAGCTTGAATTTTATGAAGAAGCAGGACTTAAACTTGAAAACGAATAAAAAATCGACCTCTGTGGTCGATTTTTTTGTTGATGAAATAAATTATACTAATGTAACAGAATCGTTCAGTGGGTGGTACAGAGGTTTTAGATTGATATTAAATTATGATTATTTCCATGTTGTAAAATTATTAAAACATAGTATTTGACGAGTGTATTGAGTTGATGTAAACTCAATATGGACTTAATTATTGTACTATTAATTTTGTGAAAAATAATGGTACAGAACAATAGGTAACGAAAGTAACGTAATCGTTAATGTTGTTTAAAGTTTTTGGGTAATCTAATATGAGTGAATTTATTTTTTTACATTATTGTTATGAGAGAAAGGAAGATGTGACGAATGGCATCTAAAACCCAAAATGCTCAGCTCGATGCTAAGAAAGTACTCGAAGCTGTAGAAAATCAGTTTACAACGCTTCAAATTTTAAATGAAGAAGGCGAAGTTGTTAATGAAGCAGCAATGCCTGATTTAAGCGATGAGCAGCTTCAAGAATTAATGCGCCGTATGGTTTACACTCGTATCCTTGACCAGCGTTCCATTTCTTTGAATCGTCAAGGTCGTCTTGGATTCTATGCACCAACTGCAGGGCAGGAAGCATCACAATTAGCTTCTCAATTCGCCCTAGAAAAAGAAGATTTTATCTTACCAGGCTATCGTGATGTTCCACCAATCGTATGGCATGGTCTTCCATTATATCAAGCATTTTTATGGTCCAGAGGTCATTTAGCTGGCGGACAGATTCCTGATGGAGTTAATGTTGCGATTCCTCAGATTATCATTGGTGCGCAGTATGTTCAAGCTGCAGGTGTAGCATTAGGGTTGAAAAAGCGTGGAGTGAAAGCTGTTGCCCTTACATATACAGGTGATGGCGGAACATCTCAAGGTGATTTCTATGAAGGAATGAACTTTGCAGGTGCATACAATGCCCCAGCAATCTTTATTGCTCAAAACAACCGTTTTGCGATTTCAACTCCTGTTGAAAAGCAAACCGCAGCAAAAACACTTGCTCAAAAAGCTGTTGCTGCAGGTATTGTTGGTATTCAGGTAGACGGTATGGATCCATTAGCAGTTTATGCTGCAGTTCGTGATGCACGTGAGCGTGCGATTAACGGAGAAGGACCTACATTTATTGAAACTTTAACATACCGATATGGTCCACATACAATGGCCGGTGATGATCCAACACGTTACCGTACTGCTGAATTAGATAATGAATGGGAAAAGAAAGACCCGCTAGTTCGTTTCCGTAAATTCCTTGAAAAGAAAGGCTTATGGAATGAAGAAAGAGAAAACGAAGTAATCGAGCAAGCGAAAGAAGAAATTAAAGATGCACTAAAACAAGCAGATGCTGCTCCTAAGCAAAAGGTAACAGACTTAATGAATATTACGTATACCGACCTGCCTGCTAACTTAAAAGAGCAATATGAAATTTATTCAGCAAAGGAGTCGAAGTAAGTCATGGCTCAAATGACAATGATTCAAGCAATTACAGATGCAATGCGTGTGGAATTAAAAAATGATCCCAACGTATTGGTTTTTGGCGAAGATGTTGGTGTAAACGGCGGTGTGTTCCGTGCAACTGAAGGATTGCAAAATGAATTTGGCGAAGATCGTGTGTTCGATACACCTTTAGCTGAATCAGGAATTGGTGGATTAGCGGTAGGTCTTGCCTTACAGGGCTTCCGCCCAGTTCCGGAAATTCAATTCTTTGGGTTTGTATATGAAGTAATGGATTCCATTTCTGGACAGGCAGCCCGCCTTCGTTTCCGTACAGGAGGAAAATTCAGTGCTCCAATCACTTTCCGTTCACCATTCGGAGGAGGCGTACATACACCAGATATGCACGCAGACAGCTTAGAAGGTTTAATGGCACAACAGCCTGGATTAAAGGTGGTTATCCCATCAACACCATACGATGCGAAAGGTCTTCTTATCTCATCTATTCGTGATAATGATCCTGTTATTTTCCTTGAGCATATGAAATTATACCGTTCATTCCGTCAAGAAGTTCCTGAAGGCGAATATACCATTCCACTAGGAAAAGCAGATGTAAA
>JAPSKD010000150.1 GCA_031177865.1 Bacillus sp. (in: firmicutes)
TCAATTCCGGATTCCTTCAATGACTGAATGAGGGAAGAAGCCTCTTCTGTTGATGAATAAGTAAAGAAGCTGCATTCGCAATCAAGGTCTTTTACGACATCCTGACAATCTCCCAATTCATCTCCATAATCAATAACGGCGATTCTTTTTCCATATTGGCAAGCCTGCAGAGCTGCTTGCAACAAATCAAATCTTGTAACAGGGATCGGAATAATCGGGACATTCGGGCTGTAATCACTTCGATGCAGCATACCCCAATGAGCGCCGCCGGTGATGATGATGTTTGGCCTGATCGTTTCGAGATGACGATCCAAAAACTCAATCACTGCGCCAAAACCAACATCCTTAATCATTACCTCCGGGGGTTGTTCCATTCCGGATAATACCTGTTGCACCACTTGAGTCAATTTGGGATGGCTAAGAATTAGGACTTTAGAGTTCATTTTATTCTCCCCTTTCAAGAAAAGCTGATCATTAGGAAGTTGTTTATTTTGTGAAAATTCTAACATATCCAAAATGCAGTGACAAACACTGTGATAGGTAACCTTACATGGCAATTTGTAATAACAGTTTTAACATACTGACAACTGTTGCGTTCGGGACAGAAAAAATACAATCAAGTTGTACGATAGAAGAACTTTAGGAGGGGTCGATTTGATACATGAGCGTTCAGAGATTTATAAAAATGCAGGATATGGGCAAAGAGAAGTAGGTTTTGGACAGTCCCCGGCGCTATTATTGGTGGATTTTCAAAATGCGTTTATTGGGGAGAAGTTTATTACCGGCAGAAGTCCCTTGATTAAACAAGCCGCAGAACATACGGCAGACCTGTTGAAGCTGGCTCGTGCTCACAACATTCCGGTCATCTACACAGTTGTAGCGTACAGGAATGATCATTGGGACATTGGAAATTGGAAAACCGATATTGGGTGGATTACGCTGGGGTCTGAAGCGGCGGAGGTTACACCCATCCTGGTACCAAAAGAGGATGAACCTGTCGTAATCAAGAAATATCCTTCCGCCTTTTTTGGCACCGAAGTATTGTCATTGCTGACGACCAAACATGTAGATACGTTGATTGTCACAGGTTGTACGACAAGTGGATGTATCCGGGCAACGGTCATTGATTCCTTCTCATATGGGTTTAAAACAATCATTCCGGAAGAATGTGTCGGCGATCAATCGCAACAACAACATGATTCAAACTTATTTGATGTGAATGCCAGATATGCGGATGTCATTTCAAAAAAGAAAGTAGAGGAGTATTTGGAGTCGTTAAAGGTGAATCAGGCAGTAATGAAGTAGAAATCCTGGGAAAAAAGACAGTCGATTAAAAGGGAGGAAGAAGAGATGGGTAAATTGAAAGATTGGTGGACTTTTAACCCTGAGGAAGAAGCAAAATCAAATGATTCTGTTCATAAGCCATTAACATTTGATAAAAGGCGAAATGCTCTCCCTTTATTGATTCTCGGATTCACGTGGGGATTCTTAGTTACCGGCTTATTAATAGGTGGAACCATCGGCCCTTACATGCCTTTTTACAGCGGTACCGTTCCTGCAACCATCATAGGCTGTCTCGTTTTATTCTTGATAGCCGTGTTAACAGGAATGGTAGGGTACAAATTGGGTGGAACGAATGACATGGCTTTCCAATTTGCCTATGGTAAAAAAGGCCGGCGAATGCCGGCTATCTTCTTACTGGTTGTCATTATGGGTTTTCAAGGGATTGTCGTAGGTGGTACGGCCAGTTTTTGGCTAAAGGGAACGGACCATCCTGCGTTTTTCTGGGTAGCACTATTCTTCGGACTTCTCTTTACTTATACCTGTTATGTTGGAATTAATCTGATCGAAAAAATATCCAACCCAGCCATGGTCTTATTAATTTTCATCAGTATTTACGCCATCTTTTACAATATTAGTAAGGTGGGGGGCTGGAGTGCTTTTAATTCCAAAACCATCGAGATGGCTGCCAATGTGGATGGCGGACCGATGTCGATGGCGACCGCGATCAATTTGGTCATTGGTTCTTGGATAGCCGGAGCCGTGTTAACATCAGACTTTACTCGATTTGCCAGAAATAAATGGGTGGCCATTGGAATGTTAGCGATTTGTTTCTTCTTTACCCAGGTGCTATTAATTGGAATGGGTGCGATTGGAGCAGTCATCAGTGGTTCCTATGATTTCACTCAATATTTATTTGGTATATCGCCAGTTATGGGAATTATCGCTTTAATCGCAATGACACTCGCCATGTGGACATCATCCAACACCAATTTATATTTACCTTCCACTCAAGTGGCAGCAATTTTTAAACGGCCATTCAAAGTAGCGGTAGTCATTTGTGGACTGATTGGTACCATGTTAGGTGCTTTGGGATTCTTTGAACAATTCTCTTCGTTTATTGGGGGGATAGCCGCCGTTATTCCGCCATTAGCAGGACCCATGATTGCTGACTTCTGGATTGTTCACCGTACAAAATATGAGGTGAAATATCTTGATCAATTACCGGAGATCAATATCCCTTCCGTGATCGCGGCGGCAGCTGGAATCATCGCTACTCTTATGTGTACTGGATTGCCGACTTTAGGATGGCAACCAGTTGCCTTGCTCGCGCAGCCTTGGATTGTTCCTTCTATATTGGGTGTCATTGTATCGATGGTTATTTATCTCGTCTCATTTTATGTTTTCAAAGCACTTGGCATCCATTCAGGTTATTCCAAAGCAATTGAAAATGAAGGGATAAATCAAGAACCGGCTTTAACAGGTGATGAAGAAGATAACATCGCAAGAGTGAATATTTAATTTCAACCCCCCGCTGGATCTAGCGGGGGTTATTTTTGCTGATTGTATGCGAATCTAGGTATGGCTTGCAAGGTCTTCAGATACTCCTAGGTGAGACCATTGCTGATGTGTTAAAGCTGCAAGGTATTAAAATTTTGGTGTTTTTTATTAATGAAAGCGCATACATTGTTACTATACAATGGAGGTGAGGCCTTGAATGTATATTTATGGTAAGGATTATATCAAATATTTAAACGATGAAAGTACGGGCCTGTTAACGTATGACCAATGGAAAAATAAAAACAGTCCACAGGGCGCAGGTAAACGAAATTCAAACGAAAGGGTCGAAACAACTAGGTATACTGAGGGAAACTATTCTCCAAGCGTTTTTAATAAAAATAAATAATTTGATTGTATGCCGTGGCAGAGCACCTGTGATATTTGGGAAAATCCATAAAGGAAATACAAAGTAAGAAGAAATGACTTCACTTGATCTTCAAAAGTATAAATTATTTCACCATTAAAGACACCGTTAAAAGGACGAACACGGTGTCTTTCTATTTTACCTGGTAAAGTCTACAGATATGCCAATGGGGTTAAGAAGATTTTTATAAACCTCTTGACATACTATAGGGGGGTATAGTAGATTGGTTATGCAGAGGTGAGGGTGAATTAGTCACTATTCCGATAAATAAACAGCTAGCGTGCTTTGAAAAGCACGTTATCTTTAGCAAGACATTATTCCCCCTAGCAGTATAATTTGAACAAAAATCTAGGAAAAAATAAGGACGATAAATAAATAGCTGAAATTACCTGCCAAGTAGTTTTGCAGCAGGTATATTTCTAACTAAACATATACCCTACATAAGTATGGTAAATAGTAAACTATTAAATAGAATTACAGGTTTGCAAAAGAGGGGAGAGATTTATATGGAGAACGATGTTAAAAAAATCAAGTATGCCATAAATGGAGGAATAGGGTTTGGTGCTAAGTTAAATGCAAAACAACTTGTGACGATTTCAAAATATATGAAGGAAGATGAGGAAATTGAATTAACAACATTCCAGCAACTCTATATAGAAATCCCGGAAGATAAGGAAGAAGACATCATAGAAGAATTTCAAAGCGTTGGATTAGCATGTTATCCGGTTGGAAACTACGTAAAGAGTTTGAGAACCTGTAATTTTTGCAAAGGGGAAGAAGAGGAAGGTATGCCGGTTGCAAAAGAGTTAAATCACCGTATAGCAGGGAAAGCTGTACCATTTACCCTAAAGGTAGCTTATACAGGTTGCCCTATAGGTTGCGGTGAACCAATGTTAAGTGACCTAGGTATTATGAAAATTGGAGATTATTACAATTTATATGTTGGAGGAAAAGCAAAAGGGAAAGACGCTGAGGTTGGTACCTTGCTGATGGAGAAGCTTACACCAGAAGAATTGTACGATAAAGTAGAAAAGATCATTGCTGTATATGCGCAAATGGCTAAAAGACGAGAGTCATTCTATAAATTTTTGAAGCGGATAGGTAAAGAACCATTACTAGATTAATATAATTTCTGCGACGTTGATTGCAGATTTAAACATACGTAATTAATTTTATAATTTTGAGGAGGTTCTATTGTGTCATCAAATTTACAAAACAAGCGGACCCGAAGAGTTGGAAAGCACTTGCTTTGTTAGGTTTTGCGAATTTCATGGTTATGATGGATAGTGCGATTATACAGGTTGCTTTGCCAGCTATCAAAATACTGCTAGTTGCTCGTGTGATTCCAGCATTTTTTCATCCAATTTATTGTTCATTGGCTTTGATAGTAGCTGCTACATCCGTAAGTAAAGAAGAAGCTCCTAAGGCAATTTCTAAAGTTATTTTAGGAGTAACTGCAGGAATGATACTTGGTGTACCAATTACTAATTATATTGCTAGTGCAACCTCTTTAGAAATCTCAATGTTATTCTTCGCTATCGTTAATACAATTGCCTTCATCGCTACATTGATATTTATCCCATCCTTACCTGTTCAAGAAAGGCTTTCTTAGGAACACAAATTAGCGTATTAAAAAAGCCAAATGTTTGGTTAGCTATAGCTACTGTCGTATTTATAGGTTCTGCAACTTCGAGTATTAATAGTTTTATTGCAGAATATCTTGTAACCGTTACAAATATTACCGGCGAAACCTTAACTTTAGCACTATTTTTATTAGGCTTAGCTAGTCTTTTTGGGAATGTTGTAGGAGGAAGGTTCCTTACCAAAAATGCTATGAAAACTGCAACCCTTTTTCCAATCGCATTAGGAATCGTTCTCCTACTGTCATTCCTTACAGGGAAGTCCACTGGACCTATGTTAATCACGATTATGTTATGGGGCATCTTATTTGCTATAGGAAATAATGTGGGTCAATATTGGATTACATCTTCGGCTCCAGAAGCTCCTGATTTCACTAATGGATTGTTTCTCTCATGCGGGAACTTAGGGATAACGATTGGTACCGCAGTAGGTGGATTATTTATATCAGGAATGGGTGCTCAATATGTAGTATTAGGGGGAATAGGACTCTAGTATCTATTTTACTGAGAGGTTTTATGTATAATGATACAACAAAACAACCTGCATTGAATCAAAAAATGGGATAAAAAGAGTGATACGAACACTAAGCCAAAGGACGCTGTGCTTCGATAAAGAAGCATAGTATTTTCTAATTAAGCTAACGGATCAGGATAAATATATAGAAGTTATGATTCAACTATAGGGTAAGTTAAGTTGAATATTAATTTTTTAAAATTAAAAATGCCCATCCTTATGTGGATGGACACTATAGTTATTATTTTTGTTGTGATATTTCTTTTCTATTAGGAGCAAGAGGCGGTTGTTCTAACCATTTATTTTGTACCATCAAATCAAACCATTTTTTTGTTATCATAAGATTTTTCAGGATAGTACCCTCATAAGCTGTCACAAGATCAGTTCTCATGGATGACGCAAGACCTGTTCCATGATAGTTTTGTGCAGCTTGAAATAAGAAACCGATATGATACAACATTAACTTATCCGAAAAAGGAGAATCCGTTGAAGTTGTCACTTCTGTTTCCCATGATTTCGGAACTGGTAAATTATCCGCTTGCATAATTTTTGAAAAAGCTTTTATTTGTTGGTCAGCCGTTTTCTCTGAATCAGTCAAAAACTTTCTTACTTCTTTTGTTTGAGCCACTTGACTAAAAGCGATAGAAAGTGTTTTAGCCATAATGCTCTTTTTAAGGTTCAAAGAAATACTAATGATTTCAATGGCTGCTAATTTTCGACCCTTTCCGAAAAAACCGTCTGTGAAATCCTGGCTTGTTATAAATTGAGGGTTTTGAGCTGGATAAAATATTGGGTCTCTCTGAAAATTTCCTTTCTCAAGCAATAACTCAATGGTTTGATGATACATCTTTTTTGCATCGTTATCGCATGAATCGTAAAAATCTCTTAAATCTTTTCTAACTGATACAGCTAATGAAGTGCTGTGCCCCAGCAAACCATGTAATGTCATGATATGTAAATAATTTAAGCAAAAAATATCGGTGAACAATCTTGGTTTGCCTTTAAAGAGGTCTGATTCAGTAAATCCAATTGGAATCGGAAACCCCTCGTCCTCCATAAAAGTTACGATTTGTCCCTTTTGTTTTTTAAATGTAGTAATAGCATCCTCAAAAATGGCTTTTATTGGCTCGTCTTCAATAATAGAAACCATATATCGATTTACTACATCTGTCATTGTGCCGTTCACGTACTCTCCCCATAGTGTTCCTATTTCGGAAGATGTGAGTTTTAATTTATGCTCATCCACACGATCACCTCTTCGATATTATTTGCCAATTTAGTAATTGTTATGATTTCAAAAAAATCTAGCTGCATATATGGCAGCTGTTTTCTATTTCAGCTAACGGGGAGTTATATACAGTATGATTTTCTACCGTACTAAGCGTAAGCAAAAATACGAAAGTGTTTGAAAAAAACAGTGGGAAACGAATGCTTCCCACTGCGCAAAGGTATCAGGAAGTTTTCAAGTGATTGAAGATGACCGAAAAGAAACTATTTAGGAATTGAGAAAAGACAACAAATTAGATGAGGAAACGGAATACTACGCACGAATTTTTATGGAAGATTAGGCGTTTCTTTGAACAAGCGGATTTTTAATCAAGAGCTGGCTGCTTTAGCTGGCTTTTTTATTGAAGTAACGATCAAGTTAATTTAACAATTTTTACCACTTTTCACCATCACAAAATGGTACAATTTGGGTAAGTTTATGTTTAATAAAAATAAACGGGGGGATTATTTATTCTAAACATGCCATCGTTATTGGTTGTCTTATTGTTATTGCTATCAGCTTGTAGTTCAAAAACTTTTACCTTTATAGGAGAAACAGAGAATTGGTCTGCTGAATTAAAGGTTACACAAACCAGTAATGATTATGAAACACAAGAATTTAAACTTCAGTTTAAAGGTGAAGATGTTAACTCAGTTGGTGAAATAACTTATGATATTGACACTAATTCAGGTGGTTTTGGATATAGTGATGTAAAATTGAATAAGAACGGTTTTCTTACAGGTAGAGATGAAGCTAATCCAAACAACGCCAAAGTCATTGGAAATTCTGAGGTGAAGGTTTCAGTAGAATGGAATGGCAAAACTGAAACCATTTTATTAAACAAGAAATAGATAGTATGCTAAATAATGCAATGCTTAAAAGGTATCGCCTTTTTAGTGTGTTTAGAAAGAAAATTGTGAATATTGCGCTTGATCTTACAAGAAGAAGGTCTTCGGTAATCCAATAAATGTTATTCCAAGTAACAACTATATGCTTATTCAAGTAACGGGTGCATTACTTGAATATCCTACTGGATTGAAAGCAATTCTCAATAATGAGAATTGCTTTATTTTGGTATTATTCTATCCAGTATCCATTTCATTTTCTCTTCTTAAGATACTTATCTCAATTCATCCCAATATAAAAAGACATACTCTGGTTCATGCTCTTTTTTCAACTCATCAACGCTTGCTATTATATCTAAAGTTTTCTGTTTATTCGTACGTAAAGTATTACTAGCGTTCTGTTTTAAACCCTTTTCATCCATGATATACACTCTCCTTTTTAACATAGTTTGTGTCCTGCCCCTCTTCCTATTCGTATTTTTGCAAGGAATGTAATCAGGTAAAATATTCAAATAAAAGAATAAAAATGGAATGTATTATGAAAATCAGCTCACCTAGTTCACTCTAATATGTATGTCTTATGCTGCTTTGTTCATTTCACAGGTGCAAATAGAGGCTAAAGGAAAGAACATTGTTTGTATAAGAGAACATATTGTGAAACATTTCACTTAATGTAACGAAGCAAGTTACTTTAACAAGAAATTTATCAAATTTTAAAAATAAAAATCGCCCCTTTTCTGTACAATGTGAAGGAAGAGGCGAATATCTTATAAAGGATTTTTGATACTTATCAAAGGGAAGTCCTATAAACAATTTTACAATACATTAAGACGAAAAATATCTTACTTTTGTTCCATTTTAGTTATCTGTTTTTTCTATAAAACGTTTATTTGGTTAGTTGATTTCGATCCTCAATCTGTGGGGGTTCTTCCATCCAGCCATTTTTGATCATAATCTTACCTCCATCTTGAGCAAAAGTAAAAATATCCTTTGCAAGCAGAGCCATTTTTGCAGGTAGATCATTTCGTAAACTAAATGCACCTCCTAATGCATTACTTCCGAGACCAAATGAAGTTAACAAACTGGTGTTGTACATCATTAATTTATCAGAAAATGGTGGGATTTTTGAAGCAGTTGCTTTACCGGCATGAGTAGCTGGTGGTTCAATATAACTTTGGCGTAAAAATTCACCTAAATCGATTTCAATCTTCTTTGACAATTTCATCCCTTTTACAAGATAATTTTGCACTTCCTTATTTGAAGCAACTTGGGCAAATCCAATCATTAATTGCATTCCTACAAGGTTTGTTTCAATGGCATGATGGATAAGAGAAACTTCTATTGTATTTAGGGATCTCGTTTCACTAAACAAATTAAAACTACTTCTATAATTATTTTTGTTCTCTACAAAATGAACTTCTTTAGGCATTGATACAAAAGCTGGACGTACCAATACCCCTTTTTCTAAAAGGAATTGAGTTGCTTGGCAGTTAATCTCTTGGGCTTCTGCTGTCAAATTGATAAAAAAATCATTAACATCTTCCCGATAGGACATACCACAAAAAAGTGAATAAAGGCTCATTTCCACTTTAGTCATCATATGCAAATACATGATATCAAACAGATAATCAAACAACTTTGGAACTCCTTTTTGTACATCACTTTCTGTAAAACCAATAGGAATAACCGCCTCTTCTTGTTGGAAAATACCTTTAATGATATCTATGGCTTTAGAAGCATTATTATAATGAGTTAGCAAAAGTTGTTTCTCTGCATTATTGGCGTGTTCTATAAAATGCTCTAACATTCTGATAATCATGGTTTTTTCTTGAAAAGTCATCCATAAATTTGCCAATTCTGATGATGTTATTGGAACATCCCTTGAAGTCATGATGCAAACTCCTCCTTTTTTTATTCACTTATTTTAACCTAAAGTAATGATTTTAATAAAAATAATTATTGCTTAGGATTAATAGCAAATGGGGGTAATCAAGTTGTATTTGTGAAGAAGTGTACTTAAAGTAACGGGGGCTTGTGTTTAACAAAGGTTGCAGGTGCAGTTCTTTTCTTGTTCCGCAAACGGCAGATTAGTTCAAGAACAGAGAACTTTTTTATCAGGAAAAATGAAGCAAAACCCCTTCAAAATTCAGTTGAAGGGGTTTTTAATACTATTTTTTCTCGATGATAACGAATAAAACACCTGTGAGAATTAGAATAGATCCTATCCAAAATGTTATACCTATGGTCTCTCCTAAAATAAGCCATCCAAGTAATGTTCCAACCACGGGTTGAAAGAAGAAAAATATTCCTCCACTTGAGGCGTTAAGCATTTGTAATCCACGATTCCAAAGTAAGAATCCACCTGCTGTTGAGATAATACCCAAATACAAAATTCCTCCACAAATGGTCGGGTGAGTCAGTTGAGAGATATTAATTTCATGTAAGCGTGGCAATACAAAAGGAGTCAACACGATTAATGCTACGAGAGGTAGTCACCTTCACGCCATTAAGAGCAGAAGAGTGCTACGGGTACATCATCTTCAAATAATGGAGTCCCAAACATTTTAATTCACCTCAGTGCTACCACAATTATCTGTGTTTTATGATAGCAAAGAATATAAACCTGTGGTTATCAAGCTTCTTAAGAAATTACTATACTGTTAGTAGATTGTGAAATAGTGTACTTAATGTAAAGGGTGCTTGAACTGTAAAAGGGGTGCATGATGTAAAAAGAAAAGTAACCAAAGATAGTGAATGTATAATTATTTGTATTGTTGAATAAATATTCGGTATATGTTAATATAATAATAGTTTAAATTCTTCTGAGTTTAGACCTCCTAAAATGGACTTAGCCTAGACCACTAAGTTCAACTTTGACCTTTGATTTTATAGATCAAAGGTATTTTTTTGTTTGGATGTGGTCGTAAATTGTTACTTTAAGTGTATTCCTTCAAAATGTTGCATGTTTATTGATGTACTATTTGTTAATAACAATGGATAATTTGTAGCTCACCAAATTGCTCAAACCTGTCAAGAATTCATCTAATATTTCATTGCATGGGAATTTGCATTCGAGAAGATAACAACTTTCTCCACTGACTTTGTAGTTGTTTATGATGAATTGATCTTGTTCTTTTATAAACGTCAGATTAGGTTGATGATTCGTGCTTTTCGTATAAATATGTATAATTGCGTGAACAAGATATCCCATTTTTACTTGATTCACTTTAATGGTGTACCCCTCAATAATCCCATTGTCCTCTAATTTCGCCACTCTAGCTGAAGTAGCCGGTCCAGTCAAATGGACATTTTTGCCCAATTTTTTCATTGTAAACCGACTGTTCTTAGTTATTTCCTTCAAGATATGCATATTTGTGTTATCTAACATTTATTTAACTTCTTTCATAAATAAAGTCAAACCGCCAAAAGACTTTACTTAATCTATGTATCCGTTATGTGTCCCTAGTTTAGAATATACATTGTTCAGAGGAAATTTCAAAAGATAAAGGAGTTAATATATATGAATATACATCAAATTCGTAATGCAACAATTGTCGTTGAATATGCGGGAAAGAAGTTTTTAATCGATCCAATGTTATCAGAAAAAGGGACTTACCCGCCTTTCCCTTCATTAAGACAAAACAACTCAAATAATCCTTTAGTTAGTTTACCAATATCCATTGACGATATCATTCATAATGTTGATGCTGTTATTGTCACTCATCTACATTATGACCACTGGGATGATGCTGCTAAAGAAGCGCTGCCCAAAGAGATTAAAATATTTTCCCAAAATGAAGAAGATGCGACTGAAATTCGAAATGCAGGCTTCCAAAATGTAGAGGTTTTACAAGAGAATACAGTCTTTGAAGGAATCCAATTAATTAAAACAAAAGGCGAGCATGGAAGAGGCGAAATCTTAAAGGTTACTGGTCTAGTGTGCGGCGTTGTCTTCAAACACTCAAATGAGAAAACTTTATATGTAGCTGGAGATACGGTTTGGTATGAAGCTGTTCAGGAAGTAATTGAAACACACAAACCAGAAATCATCGTTGTCAACGGCGGGGATGTTCAACTCTCTGAAGGTGGTTCTCTAATTATGGGGAAAGATGACATTTATGAAGTTTATAAAGCTGCTCCAGATGCAAAAATCATTTCTGTCCATATGGAAGCTGTCAATCATTGGACATTATCAAAAGAAGAATTAAAAAGCT
>JAPSKD010000151.1 GCA_031177865.1 Bacillus sp. (in: firmicutes)
TTTCCATTTTTAAATATTTGGAATCTTGTTGATTTTAGTGCTTTATCCTGTTAAAATCTATTATTATTTTGATAAAAGTATCTCTTAATAGGAAACACTTTTATTTTCTTTAATTATTTCAAAAAAATTACATCAGGAGGGCCCCATTTTATGACAAAGTACAAAGATTTAAATGTTCCCCTTAGAACGATAATGACACCCGGGCCAGTAGAAGTTGATCCCCGTGTTTTAAGAGCAATGACGACCCCCATTTTAGGTCAATTCGATCCAGCATTTACGAATATTATGAATGAAACAATGGATATGCTCCGTTCTATCTTTCAAACGGAAAACCATTGGGCATTCCCGGTTGACGGAACATCGAGGTCAGGCATCGAAGCTGTCCTGTGTAGTATCATTTCACCTGGGGATCGAGTATTAGTCCCAATTTACGGGCGGTTTGGATACCTGTTAACTGAAATCTGCCAACGTTATGGAGCTGATGTTGTTACAATTGAAGCGCCATGGGGAGAAGTCTTTGATCCAGAAGTAATTATTAAAAAAATGCATGAAGTATCTCCTAAAATTGTAGCAATCGTCCACGCTGAAACTTCTACTGGCTGTATGCAGCCACTTAAGGAAATTGGAGAGGCGTGTCGGAATGCAGATGTTCTGCTGGTTGTTGATGCTGTTGCCTCTTTGGGCGGGGTCGATTTAAAGGTTGATGAACTTAAGCTTGATGCGGTTATTGGAGGAACGCAGAAATGTTTATCTGTTCCGTCCGGATTGGCTCCGATTACTTATAATGACCGAATTGAAAAGGTTCTATCTCAGAGGAAAAGTATCGAACTAGGATTAAGAAGCTTCAACAGTGAACCTTCACCTAATAGAATCACAAGCAATTATTTTGATTTAGCACAACTTCAAGATTATTGGAGCCCGGTACGCCTGAATCATCATACGGAAGCAACTAGTATGCAATATGCCTTAAGAGAAGGGCTTCGTATCATTCTAGAGGAAGGTCTTGAAAACCGATTTGCCCGCCATAAGCTAAATGAACAAGCATTAGTTGCTGGTATTAAGGCAATGGGATTAAATTTATTTGGTGATGAAAAGCACAAGCTGCCAGTGGTTACTTGTATTGAGGTTCCAAATGGGATGGACGCTGATGAAGTGCGTACAATGCTGCTAGAAGATTTTGAAATTGAAATTGCTAGTTCTTTCGGACCTCTTCATGGGAAAATCTGGAGAATTGGAACAATGGGTTATAGCTCTCGAAAGAAAAATATTCTTCATGTTCTTGGAGCCCTAGAAGCAACACTTCTTAGGAAAGGTTTTAAAGTAAATAAGGGTGAGGGTGTACAAGCTGCATTGGATGTCTACGATGACTACCAAAAACAAAAGAATATTGAAACGGTCGAAATTGGAATAGAAGCTTAATTGTATTTAAGAAAAACCATTTTTTAGAAACTTAATAAAACAAAACTTGACTCTTGCAAAAAGAGTAATAAGCTACTAATTCTTGCCATCAAGAACATAAAGGCTGACTCAAAAGTTCGGTGAAAGTCGATTCTTTTGAGTCAGTTTTTTTGTTTTCTTTTAAATTTCTAGTCTGATTTTGATTTTAGAATTTGAGGTGTTCTTTTAAAAAATGAATGACCTCATCAAATGCTTTTTGGACAATTGGGTTTGACCAATCTTCATCAAACACATGCTTTCCGTTTGGAATTGTAATTAATTTGCTTTTTGCTCCGACCTTGTTTAGCGCCTCGGACATTTGTACTGATTGTTCATATGGGACATCCTCATCATTTGTTCCATGCAGAAGTATGGTTGGTGGAAAATCAGCACTTAAGTGGTTTATAGGGCAAAACTGGGAAAGCTCTTCCTTGTTAAGACCGCTTATTTCCTCAATCCATACTCCATTCTGTCTGGCATACATATAGATGGCATAACGTTTTTCAATCGGACCAACGGTAATAACTTTGTCTGAAATAAGCATTTTTGCAAGTTCCTTAGGGACATTTGTCAGTTTTTGATAGTAGGGGCTGGGTTTTAATGCCCAATCGCCAGAAATATCACCATACCCGTAAAATGAGATAATGGCCTGGGGTTTCTTCTTAAAAGTACCTGTTAATAGTGCAAGATAACCACCTGCTGAGCTTCCGATAACCGCTTTTTTTTCTGGATTATAATTAAATTCCTTAAGACCATCATTTTCAAGCCAAGATAGGGCAGCGGCAATATCAGTTTTTATTTCGGGAAGTTTGGTTTCTGGAGCAAGCCGATAATCAATGGAGAATACATTTAAACCAGCACGATTATAAAATTCAATTTGTTCGGTTTTCATATCCTCCCTTGATCCCCAAAACAAGCCGCCGCCGTGAATATAGACAATTACAGGACTAGACTTTTGGGGAACCGGATAAAAATCTCCCTTAATCTCAAAATTATTTGCTTTTTTGTAAATGATTGTTGTTTTCATCTCTAAGGTTTCACACACACTTTCATAAAATTAAATTTACTTTATGTTATTATAACGAAAAGGATAGACGCAAGCAGGTTACCTTCTGCATGGTCTATCCTTTTTAAATCATGACATTATCCACCTGCAGTTGTGGTGAAAATGGGGCGCATTAGTAAAGCCATTCTTAAATGCAGTGAATTTTGTGGTTCATAGACTGGATAACCGAGTATATCTTCACATTTAGCGATTCGATATTTAACCGTATTTCGATGAATAAACAGCTTTTTTGCCGTTATCGTTATTTCACAATTATTTTCCAAAAACACAATTAATGTATTGATTAGCTCTTCTTCATCCTTTGTTTTCGGATAAGCAAGTGATCTCAAGGTATTTTCATAAAAGTTCTTCAAGTTTTCTTTAGGAATTAAATGAATCAACTCGATCAATTGCTTTGTTTCATAAAGGCTGATAAATTGCTTATGATACAATTCTTCACCCTTTTTCCATGCCTCCACAGCTTCAGAATAGGTGATTGGAATATAAGTTACATCGTTGACAAAGTTCCCCACTCCGAAAGATAGGGATACTTTTAACGTTGCATACACTTCATTTTGAAATTCCTCCAGTTTATTCTTTATGGAAGATAATATCTTATCATTCGTAGTTTGGATGATACATACAAAATACTCGTTCTTCATAAAAAGAATACTTTCCTGATTGATTTTTACGATTGATTTTTTAAATAAATCATACAAAAAATCATATGGCCGATTCTTCACTACTTCACTTTGCATAAAGGCATCCTGCTTTTTTTCATCGATTTTAAAAACAATACAAAGGTATTTTGAATTATCAATTAATCCATGTTGCTTTCCTCGGTAGATCATCTCATCTTTAGAGGAAATGTTTCCATCGACAAGTGACCCGAAAAAGTTGTTTTCTTGTAAACGACTGCTTTCTTGGATTGCTTCGTTCTTTAAAAGAGTGAATGAAATAATGGTCGATGCCTGCTCAATTGCCAGCATCGAAGATGGATACGGCAATTCTTCTGAATTAAAGATTATGAGCAAACTCGGGTAAGGATACATGGTTCTAACAGCGAATATACTAAGTGTGACAGCTGATTGGTTTGCGAATGGATCCTGAATTGTAATCATGTTTTGTTCGCTATATTTCTCAATATTACTTTTAAAAATGGTCTCCACATGTTCTTTCATATTTTTCATATTTTCCTTATGGAAATGCTGGGAAAATGAAATAATTTCACCAAGCGGATTTAGCAATAAGACAGGGTTTTTTAGGAAAAAGCCAAGGTTTTCAATTAGAGATTGAAGACTATAACCCTTTATCATCATGTCAGTAAATTTCTTGTGAACATGTATGGCATAAAATAGTTCCTCAATTTTATTATTCCAAATAAAACTTAACAGTTGGTGGGCAACACTGCCTAATGTAAGCGAGAGTGGAATTTGAATAATGGGAAATTCTAATGAGTCGGCTAAATCCATGACCTCTTTAGGAATTTCATCAATGAACCTATTTAGTTTAATGGCGATTCCGGCACATGGATGTTTACTCATTTGGGAAATTAAATCACCAAGTGCAAGTGGATCATCTTTAAAAGCATAACCCGTCGTCAACAGCAGTGAATTCTCAGCTAAAAAATTTATAACATCCGGTGTCTCGGAAATCTCAATGGATTCGACTACTCGCTTTAGTCCGGCTTGTCCAGCAATTACTTTTGCGTCTTGAAAGATATCAACAATAAATAAATCTTCAACCTTTTTCATTCAGCACCTCAAGAATACATTTTTTCTATGTAAATGTTATTTATATTGATTATACACTATAAACAAAAAGGCTCTTCGATTTTATATATAATAAACAATGATTTTATTTGCTTTTTACAGTACATTTAATGATAAAGGATTATCTATGGATAAGAATCTTTCTTACTTATTCGTTTCAGTCAATATTTAGTATGAACTGAAATTCAATTAAATTGTCATAGTTGGGAAACGATAAAAGTGCAATGGAGGGAATTTTTAATGAATCAAAAGTCGTCCAGCACGGTGTTTTTTGCCGGATTACAGTGGCTGTTTTTTATGTTTGCGAATACGGTAGTCATCCCGTTAACTATCGGTGATGCATTTGACTTATCCTCCATAGAGGTAGCAAGCGCACTCCAAAGATCATTTATTTATACAGGTATTGCTTGTATACTCCAAGCATTAATTGGACATAAGTACCCATTAATGGAAGGCCAATCAGGATTGTGGTGGGGTGCTATTTTAAGCATAAGCGCATCGGCTTCTTCAGCGGGCATAACTGTAAGTGAACTAGGTGGAGGTCTCGCAATTGGTATTATCCTTTCCGGTATTCTTTTGATGGTTCTTGGGGCTCTTGGAATGGGGAATGTATTAAATCGTATGTTTACACCTGTTGTCATGAGTACCGTTTTATTCTTGCTGGCAGCACAGTTGATTGGTATTTTTACAAAAGGAATGCTTGGGTTGGCTACCGGAGATCAAATTCATCTTCCTACAGCCGGCATATCGATAGTTTTAATCCTTCTAGTCATATGGATTAATGTAAAGGGACCAGGAGTGCTTCGGAACTTTTCTATTTTAATCGGAATTGTTACAGGTTGGATTATTTATGTTATTTTCTTTCCAACACCCTCAACTGAAGCCATTACTTCAACGAAAGTATTTAATTTGTTTCCTTGGGGAACACCGACCTTTAGTCTCGGTCTTATCATCTTTGCGGTCATGACTGGATTAGTGAATACAACCAATACAATTGCTGCAATCAAAGGATTTGAACCGATGGTAAAAGCAACAACTACCGATAAACAGTTCCGCAAATCATTCGTACTGACTGGAATGAATTCCATCGTTTCGGGAGCGTTCGGAATGGTTCCGTACGCACCGTATGTATCGTCACTGGGATTTTTACAATCAACCCTTATATTTGACAGACTCCCAATGATTATTGGTGCGGTTATGTTCATGGTTCTTGGTTTAGTTCCTTCACTTAGTAATCTGTTTTCGACACTTCCTGTTAGTGTTGGTAATGCGGTTCTTTTTGTTGCTTATCTACAATTATTTAGTGGTGCCATTTCGAATTTGAAAGGTATTAATTTTACACCAAAGACTATTTATCGGATTGCTGCCCCAGTCTTATTGGGAATTGCGATTATGAATATTCCCGTCGATATGTTTGCTTCCATACCGATACTTGTTCGTCCACTTTTAAGCAGCGGTCTTTTAATGGGAATATTATTAGCTGTCTTACTAGAAAACACCATTAATTGGTCGAAATTGGAACAGGTGGAAAAAAGTATAAAAAAAGAGAAAAAGGTTAGCTGAAAAAGAAAGAGGTGACCCCATAGGTCGTAAAAAAACTATTAGGGAACACCTTCTTGGATCATATCAAAAATGTCACAGTTTCTAGGACTGTGGCGTTTTTTTGTTCATTTTAACTAAAATGGAAATGAAATTTTTGTCCAAAATTGCTAGTGACAAGCTCACTGCAAACGCCTACAATCAAATAGTCGAAACAGTTAAAAAAGATTAAATAGTGTTAATTAACATAACAAAAGCATAACACGTACTCTTTGTTAGGTTTTGAGGGAATAATTTACACCTTTAATTTTAACTGTGGAAGCACAAAGTAAATTTAAGGGATTTTTAGTGAAAAAACAGCAAAAGATGAACAAGGGGGAAAAGTCATTATGTCTACACATACACAGAGACTCGCTGCCGACGAGACGCATATTCAAGATGCAGTTGTAGATGAATCACTAATGCCAAAGGCTGATAAGGATAGAAAGGTAAGTCAGTTAGATTATATTTTTATGTGGATAGGTGACGGAGTAAACCTAGGAAATATGACGCTAGGGGCTAGTTTGATTGTAGCTGGAGCTGCAACGCTAAACATATGGCAGACCTTTGCTGCAGCTATGATTGCCATTGGTGTAATTTCTGCAATTTTTGCTTTAAACGACAGGCTGGGATATAGAACAGGTATACCATATGTTATGCAGCTAAGGATGTCTTTCGGAGAGAAAGGCTCCATCATATCGTCTTTATTGCGAGGAATACCTGCTATCGTTTGGTATGGTTTCCAAAGCTGGGTCGGTGCTACTGCCTTAAACGAAATCTTGAAGATTTTAACTGGCGGATCATTTGACAGTATTGCTATTTGCTTTGTAGTCCTGCAGGGGATTCAAATTGTACTTTCCATGTACGGTTTCCATGCCATTAAATGGGTTGAAACTCTTGTATCTGTTGTCATTATGCTAGCTCTTATATATGTATTTTACTTACTTCTTGCAGACCATAGCGCTGATATTACAGAAAAATGGGTACAGGCTAAAGGCTCATGGGGCTTACCATTCTTTGCATTCATTATGATGTTTATGGGAAATTATGCAGCAATCTTCTTAAGCGCAGCGGATTATTCAAGGGAGCTAAAAACAGGTATCAGTGATGCAAAACGCGGATTATTATACTTCCTTCCTATCCTAGTTGCTTATGGTTTCGTATTAACAATCGGTGCAATGCTTGCTGCTGCAACAGGAATTTCTAATCCTGTTAAGGCGTTTGCGATTATTGTAAATAATGATGCTATTACAATCTTTGTTTCGGCATTTATCGTAATGGGGGCCGTTGCCGTAAACATGGTTGCAAATATCATTCCGCCAACCTATGTTATTCAGTCGATTACAAAAATGAAATACAAACCAGCAGTTGCTTTAACTGGATTGCTTGCTTTAGGATCATTCCCTTGGGTGCTAGTTAAGGATTCTTCTTCAGAAGGTCTTGGAATGTTTATTCTGATCTATTCCGCCTTTTTAGGCCCAATTGTAGCGATTTTGCTAATGGAATACTATGTATTTAGAAAGCAAAAAGTAAATATTGCAGACTTATACAAGGAAAACGGTCCATTTTCCGGAATTAATCCGGCTGCTGTTATTGCCATGTTAGTCGGTGCTGGTGCTGCCTTTATTAAAGTGGAGCTGGCATGGATTGTCGGTCTGGTTGTTGCAGGTATTGCCTATTATCTTATTACAAAATATGCATTTAAAGATTCAAAATTCAAAAAGGGTACAATTTTTGAGAAATAATTTAACCAATTGATACTTTTTGACAATGCCGCATTTCAATAGGAAATGCGGTATACTTTTTATGTTTTTGTACATAATATCTTAAATTTAAAATTTAATTTATTCAAAAGTAACAATGACAAACTTCCTGAGTACGGTTACAATTCAAGGTAAATCAAGTTGATAAAAGATTAAAAATATTACTTTGCTTGCTGAATGGGATGTCTGCTTCATGTTTGACCCTCAGACAACCAGAAAAGGACTAAAGAGAATGTCCTAAATTCCCAGATGTTATAAGGCAATGACTGGTAAAGACTAGTTATTGTTTAAATATAAAATCAATCTTCAGGGAGGAACTTACGTGAGTTACGATTTAATTATTAAAGGTGGAAACGTTGTATTCCACGATGGGGTTCGTAAAGTCGATATTGGGATAAAAAATGAAAAAATCGCCTGTATTGCCGACCAAATTACTGATGATGCTAAAGAAGTCATCAATGCTGACGGTCAATATGTTATGCCAGGTATGATTGATACACATGTTCACATCAGTGAACCGGGCCGTACGGAATGGGAAGGGTTTGAAACCGGATCCAAGGCATTGGCAGCTGGGGGTACAACAAGCTATGTAGAAATGCCGCTTAACGCACTTCCTGCAACCATTAATAAAGAGGCTTTAGACCTTAAACTAAAAGCGGCGATTAATCAAAACTATGTGGACTACGCTTTTTATGGGGGACTTGTACCGGAAAATCTTGATAAATTACAAGAACTAGCTGATGCAGGTGTACTTGCTTTCAAATGCTTCTTATCAGATATAACTAGTGATATCCCTGGTGATTTCACAAATGTAGATGATTATACATTGTATAAGGGCATGCAGAAATTAGCCGAATTGGATCAGTTGCTATGTATCCATGCGGAAAATCCATCGGTTACCTCAAAGCTTGCTGTTGAATTTGCAAGAGAAGGTAAAAACTCCGGAGTAGAATATGCGGAATCACGCCCGATTTTTACAGAAGTGGAAGCTGTCCAACGGGCGATCCTTTTTGCTAAAGAAACTGGCTGTAAATTGCATCTTGTTCATATTAGTACTTCAGAGGCAATACAGACCATTATGAAAGCGCGTGCAGAGGGCGTTGATGTAACGGTTGAATCATGCCCGCACTATTTTGCTATGACCGCAGAACAAGTTGACGAAATTGGTCCAAGAGCAAAATGTCAGCCGCCAATCAGGAAAGCGAAAGATCAAGCAAAATTATGGGACGAGCTTCTTAATGGGAATATTGATTGGCTGACATCCGACCATTCTCCTTGTACTGAAGATTTGAAACAAGGAAATCTTTGGGAAGCATGGGGCGGTATTAGCGGTGCACAAAATAACGTAGACCTTATGTTTGATTTGGCTGTAAAGCAGCGTGGACTTGCGGTTGAAAAGTTCGTTGATTTAATTGCCGCCAATCCGGCAAAACGTTTTAACCTGCCTCATAAAGGTGAAATTGCCGTATCTAAAGATGCCGATATTATTTTAGTTAATCCAAACCAATCCTACGTTGTGAAAAGAGAAGACCTTTACTATAAAAATAAACATAGTGCCTATGAAGGCAGAAAAATCGACTGCCGAGTGACGAAAACAATCGTTCGCGGTCATGTAGTTTTTGATTTGGATAAAGGCATTGTCGGGAATCCAATCGGAAAGCTTATGTCTGCACAAAAATAAAAAATTGAATCTGTAATAGTGATTGGAAAGAAAATAAAGACTGTTGTATGACAGCTGCTTTATAATAAAATTACCATATTTTCTGAATAATTGCAATACAATTATTCATTTTTTAAAGGGAGAAATAATCCATGGCGAACTACGACTTAATTATTAGAAACGGTAATATCGTAACTGCAGATTCTATTGTTCAAGGGGATATTGCAGTAAAGGATGGTAAGATTGCAGAAGTATCTGTTGGTAAGTCAATAGAGATAAGTGCTGAAAGAGAGATCAATGCTGATGGTCTTCATGTATTCCCAGGTTTAATTGATACACATGTTCACTTTAATGAGCCAGGAAGAACGGAATGGGAAGGTCTTGAAACAGGGAGCAGAAGTTTGGCTGCAGGTGGTGTAACTTCGTTTGTAGATATGCCGCTGAATAGCACACCTCCTACCATTAATAAAGAAAATTTAGAATTAAAGAGATCTCTTTCAGAAGAAAAATCCATTGTGAACCCATACTTCTGGGGCGGATTAGTACCCGAAAATATTGATAATTTGAAGGAACTTCATGAAAATGGTGTCCTTGGCTTTAAAGCTTTTATGTCTCCAAGTGGGATTGCTGATTTCAACAATGTTGATGATGAAACCATCTTTAAGGGCATGACTCAAATTGCATCATTAGGTTCTTTTTTAGCTGTACACGCTGAAAGCACAGTCATATGTGATCAGCTGGCACAAAAAAAGCAAAGAGAAGGAAAAACATCTGCGCGAGATTTCGTGGAATCCAGACCAATCATTTCTGAGATTGAAGCGGTTCGCCGAATTCTTTCTTATGCGGAAGCAACTGGATGCAGATTGCATATTGTTCATGCTAGCAGCCGGAAAGTTGTTCAAGTAATTGAAGAGGCAAAGCAACGAGGCGTTGATATTACTGTTGAAACTTGTCCACATTATCTTTCTCTGACAGTAAAAGATTTGGAAGAAAAAGGCGGTATGGCAAAATGCTGTCCTCCGCTGCGTGATGAAGAAGAATTAGAAGATTTATGGGCTGCTGTTGCGGGTGGTGAGATTGATGTGATTGCTTCTGACCATTCACCAGCACCAGCTTTCATGAAGACAATTGAAGGAAACTTTTTTGAAGGATGGGGAGGGATCTCGGGTGCCCAATCTACATTGAATATCATGTTAACTGAAGGATATTTTAAACGAAACCTTCCTTTGGAAAAAATTGTTGAATTAACAGCAACGAACCCCGCGGAATTATTTGGACTTGAAAATAAAGGAACAATCGCGAAAGGCTACGATGCTGATTTGGCTATTGTTAATTTGAATGAGAGCTTTGAATTAAAGGAAGAAGATTTATTCTACCGTCACCAGCATTCACCGTATGTTGGCATGACATTTAAAGGAAAAGTCAAAACAACTATTGTGAACGGTGAAGTTGTTTTTGAAAATGGTCGTATTACGAAAGAATTAACTAATTCCTAAGAGTAAAAGAGTAAAGTTTCAAAGGGGCTCAGAGTTATTCTCTAGCCCTTTTAATATAGGCAGTCATTTTGCGGGAAACTAATGAGGCAACCTTATCTTGCTAGGACATGTGTAGCCGTATTAGCTTTGCCGCTTGGTGCAGAAGTAGAAATTGAAATGATAGTAAAAAAACGGTGCTAAGTGATGAGTGAAGGTCTACTATTTTCGGTTCAATCTTTTGTCTAATTCGAACAAAAAGATATATCATTTTTATTCAATAGTCATAATGATATTTTGACTGGAAATGCTTACAATATAATAGGAAAGAAACAGATATTAATATCTCTCTGATATCAAAATTTCCATTTTTTCTTGGGGGTAATGCAATGGATGAATTACAAAAAGAAGTGGTCGAAAGACTAGAATGGTTAGGTGGATTTGGAAAGGATCCAGCCGGTGGAGTAACTCGCCTCCTATATTCAAAAGAGTGGACTGAAGGGCAGCATGCTTTAAAAGAATGGATTGAAAGTGAAGGTCTTGAGGCCCGCTTTGATGAAATTGGCAATTTATTTGGAACATTAAAAGGAAAAAATACAGATGAAACCATTCTGACTGGTTCACATGTTGACACAGTAAAAAACGGCGGTTTATATGATGGTGCTTATGGAGTCGTAGCCGGAATCATTGCCTTGAAATACTTAAAAGAAAAGTATGGCGAGCCACTGCGGAATGTGGAAGTGGTATCAATGGCAGAGGAAGAAGGAAGCCGCTTCCCTTATACATTTTGGGGATCTAAAAACATTGTTGGGTTAGCAAAGCGTGAAGATGTTGAAAACATTACCGATTTTGATGGTGTTCCATTTGTCGAAGCGATGAAAGCTTCAGGCTTTGATTTCAATGATGGTTCTAAAAAAGTACGCAGTGATTTGAAAGCATTTGTCGAGCTTCA
>JAPSKD010000152.1 GCA_031177865.1 Bacillus sp. (in: firmicutes)
CCATCCATTGTTGGATAAGAAGCAGGGCCTGGAGCATAATCATAATAAAGGCTTGAAATAGGGGCACGCCAATCATAAATTAAAAAATTCTCATCATGCTCATCCATCAAAGAAGCAATTCCGAGATAAACTTGATCAACATTTTTTTCATCTGTTTCTAAAAAATCAATCCGTCCAAAATAAGGTGAATATTTTAAGCGTTCAAGGATTCGAATTTGTTTATCCATTTGTTTAAATGTACGTTCCCGCTCTGACAATAACTCTGCTTGTTGCTTTATGCTGGCTGCCGTCTCAATCACGTCATCCGGCTCATCCATATTAACAGTTACATCCTCCCAGAAAGTCTTTCTTAGCTCAAGTACATCTGAACTAACACCTCCAGTATTTTTCTGGAGTTTTAGCTTCTTCCTATCGATTTCCTTACTAACGAAGTTCACACGTTCCTGCTCTATCTGCAAGTCATTTTTTACCGTATCACTCATTTGACCACTCTCCAGAAAATTTTGTCCCTAAATATTTGACAGACAACTCTTGATGTGCTATTATATTATAGAGATAATTTGCATTTATTGATTTTTTTGTCTGAGACCAAAATTTATTTTATCATGGTTCATTGGTAATTACAATAAGGAACCTAACGCCCAAAGGCGTTTTTTTTATGTCTATTCCCGATTTTTTTTCAGCATTTTATCCTCAACATCTTCCATTTCACCTGTTTTTCTCACTCCATAAACAAGATCTCTAAACTTTCCATATAAATATATCGCCAGTATTCGGACCGTAAAATAGTCTGCTACACGGAATTTTTCCTTTACTACTTTCCGTTTTTTAAATATTTGATCTAATCCAATTGTCATTAACAAGACCCTTAGCTTTGCAGACCAATTATTCTGTTTTAAAAATGATATTGTTGAAAATAAAGACAAGGTAATTGCATACAACGGAACAATGATAAAATGTTCTTTCCAAGAATGAAATTTCCCTGCTCCGAAACGAACCTTTCTAGTTGAAGCAAATAAAAATAACAAATTAGCTTCTGTAACCAATATCATAAAAAAAAGAGAAATAAAACGAACAAATGGATTCCTTTTGCCTAAAAGAATATTCCACCAATCACTAATTTTAAAGTACAGGGGAATCAAGATTAAGGTATATATGGTTCTCCACCAATTATGTTTATAAACTTTTAACCTCAGAAAAATTTGTTCCACCAGTGAAAAATAAACTCCTCCAAATAATTTTCCAACCCACCCTATTTTTACAACCGTAGAGAAAACAGCGGTAAAAGGCACAAAGATACCTTGAGATAAAATAGCACCAAAAACGTTGTCAAAAAAGTTCTTTTTCATTACTCTCGGTTTATAGGTATAGGCATGAAAAACATTTAAAACTACATACTCTAACAAATAAGCAAATCCGATATCCGCCATTAATAGTGTGAATAATTGCTTTTTATTTTTGCTCTTGTAAAAAGAATAGCCAAGCATGCTTGAGTGGATGATAAACATTATTATAAATGGTATTTTATTTCGTTTCTTTGGTTTCCTCATATACATATCCCATTTCATTAATGAGTTTATTGTTAGTATTTGAAAAACGCACCTTTTCATTCCAACATATACCCCCATTCTTCCTCCACCCCGGAAAAAATATTAGCTGGAAAAAAGTGTTTGCACTTATAGTTGGTCTTCTATTTATAACTTACCTTGAAACAAGTTATTATGAATCCAAGGTAAATTAATTCAAAATATAAAATTGGAGGAAAAACACGATGACAAAAACAAAATGGCCACTTGCCCCCCTTTCGAAATGTGGGCAGACCGACGCCATTTGTCCTTCCGTAACCTCAGGCAGTTTTTCCATTAGTTCAATAGAATTAATATCCTTATATTTCCATCCGCCCCCACTCGTTCAAATAAAACGAGGCCGATTCTTATGAATAATCGGCCATAGTCGTATTAATATCACGGTCTGATGATTACCCTTGTGCCATTTGGAACCTTTTCGGCCAGTTGAAGTACATCACGGTTATGCATTCTCACACAACCCGCTGAAACAGCTTTACCTATTGAGCTCGGATCATTGGTCCCATGAATACCATAGCCTTGTTTAGATAGCGAAAGCCACATAACACCAAACGGTCCACCTGGATTCATTTGACGGTTAACAATCACATATTCTCCGGTGGGAGTGGCTGTGAGCATTTTCCCTACAGCAATCGGATAGATTTTTTCTAGCCTTCCATTTCTGTATAACGAAAGTCTCCTTTTCCCTATCGATATTTGAATCGAATAGGGGATTGTATTTGGATCAGGCAAGCCAGGGATTTGTATTTTTTGCCCTACATATAATTGCTGGTAGTTGACCCCAGGATTGGCTGCATAAAGATTGGCGAGATTTACCCGATAATCCAAAGAGATTTGGTATAGTGTATCGCCCCGCTTCACAATGTGAATCATGTTATCCCCACCTTTTTCTTATTAACATATGTCGGGATATCGGAAGCGTTGCCACATAAAAAAGCTGCAGTCTGAACGATTTACGTCGGAATGCAGCTTTTTTCAAAGAATATTAATGAAATTCAATCATTTTCCGATCTACTTTTTCTTTGGACAAGATATCGTTAGGATACAGGTTACTTCACAGATTCTTCGAAATTATACTAATCCTCTAAGCTAAAGAATGGTGACATATCCTGACGAGTGTGGTTAGTATAAAAATAATCATTTGTTGCAGGGTCATACATATAATCTTTTTTCAAATCCTCAATATTACTCGTAATCTCCTTCATTGCCTTAATAAACAATTGAATTTCAGCATTGGACATAATAGGGTGTAACGAAAATCTGACCCAGCCTGGCTTAGATGATAAGTCACCTAAGTCAATTTTATTGGCAATTTGTTTCGATTTGTTCTGGTCAATTTGCAATAAATAATGACCGTATGTTCCTGCACAAGAACATCCGCCTCGAACCTGAAATCCAAACCGGTCATTTAACAGCCGAACAATGAGATTGTAATGAATGTTGGTAATCGTAAAGGAAACAATCCCAATTCGATTTCGATGATGACTCTCTAATACATGCAGATTAGGAACAGTCTCTAATCCAGTTAAAAGCAGTTTTAGCTGTTCTTTTTCTCTCGCTAAAATTTTCTCTACTCCCATTTGTTCTTTTAACCTTATACATAAAGCCGTGCGAATTGCTTGAAGAATACCAGGTGTCCCTCCATCCTCCCGAAGCTCAATATCCTTAATGTATTGGTGTTCCCCCCAGGGATTTGTCCAAGTAACCGTTCCTCCTCCGGGATGGTCCGGTACTTTACTTGAATAAATTCTTTTATCAAAAAGCAAGACGCCGCTCGTACCGGGTCCGCCTAAAAATTTATGTGGAGAAAAGAGAATGGCGTCGAGTTTTTCCATCGGTTCCTTCGGGTGCATATCAATCCTCACATAAGGTGCAGAGGCTGCAAAATCTACAAAGCAAAGTCCCCCATGCTTATGCATGATTTTCGCCAGCTGTTGATAAGGGGTTTGTATTCCTGTAACGTTCGAGCATGCTGTAAATGAACCTATTTTAACTGCTCTATTTCGATATTGGGAGAGAAGTTGTTCAAGATGATTAATATCTACATTCCCTTTCGAGTCGGGTCTGATAATCTCAACGTCTGCTAAGGTCTCTAGCCATGAGGTTTGGTTGGAATGGTGTTCCATGTGGGTGAGAAAAACAACTGGCCTATCCCAATCAGAAAGCTTTATTCTGTCTTTCCATTGCTCTGGTACTCTAATACCCAATAATCTCTGTAGTTTATTCATAACTGAAGTCATCCCAAAACCGTCAAGAATTAGGGCATCATTTTCATCGGCATTTACATGTTCCTTAATAATTCTTCTAGATTGATTATAAATTCCGGTCATCATCAGACTCGTAATATTCGATTCCGTATGCGTATTTGCCATAAACGGGCCAAATACCTCTGAGATTTTCTGTTCAATTGGTCGAAATAACCTTCCACTTGCCGTCCAATCTGCATAAATAATCGGTTTCTTTCCAAAGGGTGAGTCAAATTGCTGATCAATGCCGATGATCCCAGACCGAAACTTATTGAAATAATCCTCAAGGTTTTCCGGCAGACGATAACATTTGCTTCCGATCCTTGCAGTAATCATACTTCAGCACCTCTCGATAAAATCCTGCTAATTATTATATGCAAAATTCTCTCACTTGCCGATGATTCTCAAATAATGATAAAAAAAGCCTGATCCATATGGACCAGACTTTATTACTATTTATACGTTTGCTGCCTTTGAGGATTCCTTGCGGTTTACTTCATCAATTTTTTGAACAAACATGTGAAAAACGCGTTGCTTTTCTTCTAAGTCTTTTATATATTCCTTTAATTGATTATAACTTTCCTCAAACGGTTTATGATACCTTTGGCGTATACTTTCAATAATCTCCTCATTCACTGTCGACTGGATGACTTGCTTGGTTATCCCATATTTATAAGAGTATACCTTTAATTCTTGTGCCACTTCTTCATATTCTTTATCAATTTCGGCAAGGACTATTGAAATATCATCCTTCCACTCTTCTAGTGATTTCTGTAAATAAGATTTAACCATTGTTTCTTCCATCATTGCACCCGCCCTAATAAAGTCTCATGATAACTTTATTATACTGGTGATAGTTTACATATAAATTTCTAGCAGTTTACAATGCTATATCAATAAATAGGATAATCTTCCGATTTACAATACATAACTAGTTTAATAGATATAACCTATGAAACCGCACCAATCATAATCGGGACATTTTGCGTAATATTATTCGCATTCCCTAGATCAATATTAATCATTAAAGAATATTGAAAGGTATTCTGATTTTTTTTAATATCTTCTGGAACATTGATAAAGAAAGTAATCTTTCCAGTCTGGTTTGGACTACACTCTAGAGAACAGAAAACGGAATGACTATTTAATGTTTCTTCTACAAATGCCCTTGAATCAACCCCTACGAGGTCAATATCATATCTTTTAATTTTATTTTTTAACAGTCCACCTGTAATCTCAATGGTGCCATTTATGACGCTTCCAGCTTCGTAAACCTGTTTATCCAAATGGACCATTGTTTTAGGCAAACCAATTTTCAGTTTTGTTAAATAATCTTTTAATGTCATTTTTTTCTTCACCTGTTCCCTAAAAATAGGCATAATAAAAGACCCTCCATATAGTAGAGCTGCTTAATGTGTTCCAAAAAAACAAAAAAGCCCCTGTACTTGGTGGTCCATGACCTCCTTCGCTTTAGCCGACGAAGTTAGCTGACGGGTAGGATGGCGAAAGATAGTTTCTCATCCCTTCTACATTGTAGAATTAACCCCAAAAATAATTGGTTCCTCCGTACCCATGATCATGGGTTTTGGCCGAAATATTTAATTCATATTGATTATGACGATAATTTTATCCTCAACCTGATTGATTGTAAAGAGTGATATTCACTTAAATTAACCGTCTTAGCTTCATTTTTTATTAAAAACAATGTTTTTTCTATTGTTTGCTCATGAATCATCGGTATTTAATGCTTATCTACCTTTTGTCAAAGAATAGCCATAATTCCTTTATTTAATCATCTTAGCGAACTCGTCTAGAGTGGTAGAATACTTTACATATTTACGCGGTAAATAATATAGCTCATTTCTAATTCCCTTATTTGTGTAGAGTTCTGGTGTTGTTGTCAATCCAAACGAATAATACTTTTTCGTTTCGGAAGCAACACGTTCATTAAAGTTTCCATAGGGATAGGCTAGCGCAATAACAGGTTTTCCGGTCATTTTTTCAATTTTTTCTTTCGAACCTTTTAATTCATATTGAAGATTTTCTGACTTTGTCAAATCGGAATGTGTAGCTGTGTGGGACTGAACAGAAATCAAACCAGACTCAGCCATCACTTTTAAATCCGTTTGGGATAATCGGTTCGAATATCCGATAAAATCAGAAATAACAAAAAAGGTGGCTGTCGGTTTAAATTTATCATCCTTTAGTTTTTGGAGTACCCCGAATGCATTTTGATTATTTTTATAGCCATCATCAAACGTTATAAAAATAGGTTTGTTTACTTTACTGATATCTGTCCAACGTTCAAATGCTAATAATGTATATCCGTTATTTTTCAAGTAAACCATTTGCTTTTCGAAATTCTCTGGTGTAACAAATAACTCCTTAGAGCCTTTCCCAGTATATTCATCAATTGAATGGTAAATTAAAATGGGAACCTTCTGCTGTGCAAGAGCATGCCCTGGAAGGCTCATTAAAACGAAAATGACCATCAACACTCTAAACATACACATGTGCCTCACTTTATTTGTCAATGATATTTTGATTAGTATTCCTCACTGAGAATATTTTATCTACAAGTTTTTAATGGTAAACTAAGACCACATACCACACAAAGGAGAAGTTAAATGTCTAAGTACAAGGTTTTATTTTTAGATATTGATGGAACAATCATCAAATCCGATGATTCCATTGATGCAACTACCATCACAGCGATTCGGCAGGCCCAAGAAAAAGGAATAGAGGTTTTTCTAGCAACAGGCAGACCATTACACGAAATCAGGGAGCTTGCAGTTGAGTTAAAGGTACACTCGCTTATCGGGTATAATGGTGCTTTTGCCATTTATCAAGGTATTGACCTTTTCCAGTCACCGATGAAAAAGGAAAGTGTTAAACAATTCATAGATATAGCGAAAAAAAATCACCATGAACTTGTTTTGTATACGAAGGATCAAAATATTTTCACTGACTTAGAAGCAGATTGTGTGAAAGAATTTATTGTGAAGTTCCACTTACATAAAAACGAAACTTATTTACCATCCAATGATTATGAGGTACTAGGAATGACCTTAATTAACTTAGAATCAAAGGATACAGCTTTATATAAAATTGAAGATCAAATTCACTTATCACAAGTAAACCTTGAAGGAATGCGTCATTGTTATGATGTAATTAGAGATAAGGTCAATAAAGGGATTGCCGTTCAATATATACTTGAGCATCTTGGTCTTTCAAAGGAAAATGCTATTGCTTTTGGTGACGGCTTAAACGATAAAGAAATGCTGATGAGTGTTGGTGAAGGATTTGCTATGGGAAATGGTCATCCTGACCTCTTTCAATATGCTAAGCATAAAACTACAACTGTAAATAATTCAGGTATTTATAACGGATTAAAAACTCTCGGGATTGTTGAGTAAACAAAAGCTGTGCATTGTGCACAGCTTTTTTTGCATGAATTTGTTGGTATTTCGTGTTATACGTCTTGTTTTGATAGCTTTTGTCACCCTGCAGGAAAATGGGGAGCTTCATAGCGAATTTACTATCAATAGCTGTTTTGCCGTAAATTAGATAGAAGGGATTTGAACACTTATGAGAACTTTCACATTAAAGGAAGTTTCCAAAAAAATAAATGTTAAACCTGCTACATTGAAGAAATGGGAAGAGGACCTTGAGGAATATCTGGAAATCCCTCGAACAAGACAAGGGGCCAGAATTTATTCACAAGTGGAAATAGATTTACTGTTGGAAATTAAGCAAATGTATGAAAACAAACTAAGTACGTCAATGATATTACATTTATTGCGCGGAGGTACCGATTTAGAGGATGAAATTTCTGAATATACAGAAGAAATTACAGAGCACCTAGAAGAAATATCCGAACAATCAGCACAGGAATTGGCAATAGTTTCTCATGAAGGCACTCCAATATCCGATGAGGAGATTGCAATAAAAAATGCTGATGAATTTTTTGTTGCAATGGATACTTATAAACAAAACTTTTTAAATGAAGTGAAAGAAGAAATCAGAAATGTTCTTCGCAAAGAAGTGGTGGATGAAGTCAAAAAGGAAATTGCAAATGGCGCTAACTACACAGTAAATTCTCTTTCTGAATCAATAAACCAATCAACAGCTTCTACAAAAGCTGAGCTTGAAGAACTTTCTGATCACTTAGAAAAATCAGCCGAACAAACGACTGAAAGACTTCTTTATTTATCAAAAAGTATAGTAAATGCCTCTCACGAAACTTCAGAAGAGATTTATACACTGTCGAAGCAATTATCTCAATCTACAGAGGAACTGGCTCATTACGTAGATATTACAAATACGGAAATCTTTAACCTTTCGGAAGCGATTGAAATCGACCGTTTAGAGCGTGGAAAAGAACGGGACCATTTCCGTCATGAAATTACTCAAAGAGAAGCTGCCTTTCAGGATTTGTTAACAAGTTTTCGAGATGTAGCTGCGGCAAAAGAAAAGAAATGGTGGAAATTCTGGGAGTAAAAAATAAAAACACTTGCTGCTTTGGTCAAATTTTTCAAGCTGGGGGAATGATGATGAATACAAACCAAGTTGCAAAATTATTAGGAGTTTCAGCTAGCACCATTCAGCGATGGGTAAAACAGCTAGAACTGCCTATGGAACGGAATGAACGAGGACATTATCATTTTAATAATGAGGATATTGAACTTCTAAAAAATATTCAGACGCAAATCCAAAATGGAACCTTGCTTCAAGAAATTGCTCCAGTACAAGAAAAGAAAGTTAGGAAAGGAACAGTAAAAGCGATTGAAAGCAATGCTGAGCTTGAAAGATTGTATTCGATTGTCAGTGAATTAGAAGCAAAGGTGAATTCAAAAGCAGACTCTGTTGCCTCCTATCAGCTGCTGCAGCATCGTCGTGAAATAGAAGAATTACAAAGTCAAGTTGTAGACTTAACAAAACAAGTGGAATCCCTGCTGTCACAACTTCATGAGATTAAGAAAATAACCCTGCCAGAAAAACCACTGTTCTTGGAACAAGGCAAGCTTAATAGAAAAAAGAAGAAATTTGTTAGTTCGTTATTTGGATTTTTAGGGTAACTAGAAAAGCATAAGCGCCTTGCCAAGGGGCGACAGGCATAAGACGAGCCGGCGAGAAGGTTGGTCTTTACCTTCTTGACGGATTGGCTTATGACCCCGAGCCCCTAGGCGCTGTGGCTAGCCAATTCTAAAGCCAAAAGCCGAATGTGTGCGAGAACACATTCGGCTTTATATTTTCAACTCAACAAGGGGCCGGGTATATTTTTTTATCATATAACTTCCCAGAACCATACAAACCATGAAGGAGAAAGCTAGTAGGAATAAATAATTTTCTGAGATGGCATTCGGTAATATAATTTGAATCGATTTAATGATAAACCCATGGAACAGGTAAACATAAAGTGTTCTTTCACCGATTTTGGTTATTCGATACTGATTGGATGGGATTAAAGGCAAGAAGCCAAACACTACAATCAACGTTAAACCATACTGCATGGCACGCAGCAGTCCATCACTAAGCTCCATACCTCCCATATTTTCATACGAGGTATCTCCCAACAGCCATGGGACGGCATCTTGTGGAAAACTAAACCCAAAAAATAAAAACGTCATGAAGATAATAACTACTCCAGCTGGAACCGCGTATTTTGCCCCAATGATCCGTTTTAAATGGTCTCCATTTAATAAGAACCCTAATAGAAAATACGGAAAGAAAACAAAGGTACGAGATATACTCATAAAACTTCCTGCATTCTCAAAATAACCAACTGCGATTCCGAGCATAACAGCAATCAACAATCCAACCCATTTTAATCTTGCAAACACATACAGTAATAAATTCCAAAAGAATAAACTTAATAAAAACCACAATGACCAATGTGGCTGGAATAAATCAAATTCAAGCGTTTTTTCCTTTCCCACTAAAAAGTAAAAAACTGAATAGATGATTTGAAAAATAAAATAGGGAATCAAGATTTTTTGAAAAGTCTTAAGCAAGTACCCTTTCTTTTTATACCCTTTAGCAAAATACCCGGATATCAAAATAAATGCTGGCATGTGAAAAAGAAAGATCACCGTATATAAGGTAAATAAAACTTTATCCTGTTCCTTATACGGGCTAATCATATGCCCGAAAACAACAAGAAAAATTAATATAAATTTGGCATTATCAAAATATTTACTTCTGTTTGTTGCGGAAGCCATTCTATCCCTCCTCAAAACTTTCACACAAAGTTATATTGAAAAAATTCCACAACTATTTTACACCATTTTACCTTATTAATGTTACAAATAAATATAATAAAAGTTACTTTATGTTTCAAACAAATCACAATTCCAAAATAATAATAGTAATTTCCTATGCTATTATGACTATTTGGTAATAAATTCTATAACCTGATTTTATGACCTGATGATAAAAACCACATACACAAATGAGAATTGGTGGTAGTATGCAAAAAGTTTTAAATTCTTAAACAAATGAAATGGAGTTATAAATTGAACTTTCCACAATTAAAAATGGCACATATCATGCCAAAGGTACCTATTTTCCAAGGCGGTATGGGAGTGGGTATTTTGTTAAGCAAACTAGCTTCAGCCGTAGCAAATGCTGGTGGTGTTGGAATCATCTCAGGTACAGGTATGACAACCAATGAAATGCTCGATCACATTAGACAAGCAAAGAATTTAATCCAAGACGCCGGATATATTGGCGTAAATGTATTGTTCGCGATGAATGATTTTGAAGAAAAGATGAAAGCGGCTCTTGAAGAAAAAGTAGATTTTATTATTTCCGGAGCAGGCATCTCAAGGGATATGTATACTTGGGGGAGACAGGCTGGCATTCCCGTCATTTCAATGGTTTCTTCGGCCAAATTAGCTAGAATTTCAGAGAGGATTGGCGCTCCCAACAGTAGTGGTTGAGGGTTTTGAAGCTGGCGGACACTTGGGCACAGACAGGCCGATGTTTGATATTCTTCCTGAGGTAGCGGAAGCAGTATCAATTCCTGTCCTTGATGCAGGTGGAATCATGACTGGTGAAGATATAGCTAAAGCTATTTCCATGGGTGCAGCTGGGTTTCCAGATGGGTACAAGGTTTACTAGCAAGTGAAGAATGTGATGCTCCTAATTCATTTAAACAGAAATATGTGGACGCCCGAAAAGAAGAAACAGCTCTAGTTAAAACAACCGTTGGCTTACATGGTAGAGTGATAGTCAATAACCTTGCAAAATTAATCAGTGGAACCGACAAATAAAAAATTGCAAAATGCCATGATTGTTTAAAAAATTGCTCTTATCGCTTCTGTACACTTGATTCCCTTCTTACAAGTTTGGGAGGAGATGTCGAAAATGGACTTGTCTTTGCTAGTGCACGAGTAGATGAAATAAAGGATATTCTCCCTGTACAACAATTCATAAATAATCTTACAACGGAGTATCAAAATACTGTGAATAGTCAATAAACAAAAAGAGACAACCATTTCGGTTGTCTCCTTTGTTAAGGTAAATTTTTTATTTTATTCTTGATTGATGTTCTTGGTTTTGGGTCTGGCACAATCTCCGGAAACCCAATTCCTAATACACCAATGAGGTCATAATTCTCAGGAACTCCCAGGATTCCCCGGTTTTTTGCTGTTATTCCGATTGATGACCAAAATGTACCTACCCCTTCAGACCAGGCCGCTA
>JAPSKD010000153.1 GCA_031177865.1 Bacillus sp. (in: firmicutes)
CTTCATGGTTTAATAATTCATCTGATAATTGGCTGTATCTATCAACTGCGATGTCCTTAGCAGGAAACAATTCATTTGGAGCTAAATCAATCGTTGCTTTAATTTCACCATTTACAAAAGAAACATTGGATAATTGGTCGCCTTCCCCAATACCATAGTAGTCGATCATTTCTTTCACCTGATTTTCTGTAAGTGGTTGTGGTATTTCTCGTGGTTGAGTTTCCTGAGATTGTGCATTTAACTTTTTTTCAGTATCTTTTGTCGGTACTACTTCTGTTTCATTCGATTTTTCTATAGTCTCCTCTACTGGTTCATTGGTTGACTGGTTATTATTTGGTTCTTCTGCATTACACGCTGCTAAAGGTAGTATAGCAACCAACATCATATAAATTATTTTTTTCATCATGTTACACCCTCCACCAATTGGTTATAAGCGAAAATGTGTTTTTTTGCGATTATTCATTTTTCCCCTCTATAATGATAGTTGCCTTTTGTTTTTTCATATTTTATTATTCGATTTTGGAGAGGCTTGTATTCCCTATAAAAAAAGCTTTTAGGAAATCTATAACATTTATCCACTAATTTTCAGAATTAAACGAATCAGCGTTTGATCGTTTTTATTATGCACAATAACTTCTCGACACATTTTTCATATATGAAACATAATAAAGCCATTACTTATAAGGAATGCAGCGAAACTAATCAATCGTTTAATTGAAATGAAAGTTTGTAAAAGAATATCAAATTATGTAAATTGGTAGTTTCTATTGTCAGCTTTGAAGATAATGAAAGCAAACTGCAGCCATTTCAACGACAAATTTTGTTCTTGAAAACGGGATAAAGTTCGTTATTTAAAAGAGATTGGACCACATTTAATCAATCGATTAATTAAGGGCTTATTGTCGATTTGACACTATGCCACATGGAGGAAAAATAGTGAAGAAAGATAAAATATAAGGGACTGGAAGAGGAAACACCAGTTTGAACGATTTGTAAATGTTGATTCCTATATAAAGAGAAACCATAAGCGTGTACGTAGTCTGTAGTTGTGGAAAAGGGGTTTATTGTACACGAAGCTATTTTGACGGAGAAGGCTTTACGAATCCTCATGAATTACGATTCATGACGAAAAGTGTTATTTCGGCATTTATAAAAATTATATTTACTGATTAAAAAGGACGCCTCTCATGTGGAGACTATTATTAATATGGCTCAAAACCTAAAGGAAAAACCCTGCCTTTTCTTATGTTTGAACATGATTAGGATTATGAGGATTCATAGAATAGTGAACGAAAATATAAAAATAGTAAAACTAAACATTATAACGTTATATACTTTTTGAGTAGAATCGTTTATAATGATATTTGTAGGTAAGATAACGTTTACATATTTAGGAGGAATGAGTTAATGAATATTTTACTTTGTTGTTCAGCAGGTATGTCTACTAGTTTATTAGTTACAAAAATGGAGAAAGAAGCCATTGCGCAAGGAATCGATGCGAAAATTTGGGCAGTATCGGCAACTGAGGCTCCCCAACATATTGGAGAAGCAGATGTCATGTTACTAGGACCGCAAATCCGATATATGATTACTGAAATGAAAAAACTGGGTGCAGACCATAACATCCCTGTCGAGGTTATCAATCAAATGCATTACGGAATGTGCAATGGAAAAGCAGTTCTAAATGATGCAAAAGCATTAATTGAAAAGGGGATATAATACATGAATAAGGAAGAGTTATACGATCGATCTTTTCACTTAATTATGCACAGTGGGAATGCTAGAAGCTGTGCAATGGAAGCAATTTCCTATGCGAAGCAAGAGAAAAGCGAGGCTGTGGCAGCAAAATTAAAAGAAGCAGATGAAGAGTTTGTGAAAGCGCATCATATACAAACAGAGCTGATTCAAAAGGAAGCAGGCGGAGAAGCATTTGAGATTCCACTTCTATTTATCCATGCTCAAGACCATTTAATGAATGCCATGACAACCTTGGAATTAGCAAAGGAAATTATCGCCTTACACCAAAGATAAATCTAGCTATTTTATTGACGTTAAACATTATAACGTTATAATCATATAAGAAGAGGAGACTATACTATATGAGTTCTGTCATGAATTATTTAGAACAGAAGGTTTTGCCTGTAACCAATAAGATCGCCTCGCAAAGGCACTTATTAGCCATAAGAAATGGGATTCTTTCAACCCTTCCGTTGACAATTATCGGCTCATTCTTCGTTATTTTGCTTAATTTCCCTATCACTGGTTATGATGAGTGGATTGCTCCTTACCGAGATATTCTTGATATTCCGTTTCGATTTACAGTAGGAGCGATGGCATTATATGCATCCTTTGGTGTCGCTTATGCTCTGGCGGGTCATTATAAGATGGATCAACTGAGTACCGGGCTACTCTCAGTGCTTGCTTTCCTACTAACATCTATCGTACCTGTTCGTGTACTTGAGCCAGTAGAGGGTGTCATTGCTGCAGGAAGATTCCTGAATATCAGCGCCCTAAGTGCTCAATCGTTATTCGGTGCCATTGTTACCTCGTTATTAGTCGTTGAAATTTTTCGGTTCTTTATTAGTCGCGATATTAAAATCAAATTGCCCGATAGTGTACCTCCAATGGTTGCGAACTCATTTACGGCATTGATTCCGAGTTTTGTTGTCATTGTTTTATTCTGGGTAGTACGACATGTTTTACAGTTTGATATTAACTCATTGATTACCATGGCTGTTTCCCCATTAAAAGATTTACTAGTAGGGAATAGTTTAGTCGGCGGTTTACTTACAGTATTTCTTATTGTATTTTTCTGGTCGCTTGGTATTCATGGGCCAGCCATACTAGGTCCTATTATTCGTCCAATGTGGGATTCTGCCATCCTAGAGAATATGGAAGTGTTTGCGGAAACGGGGGACGCTACACAGCTTCCAACCCTTTTCACTGAGCAGTTCATCCAATGGTTTGTTTGGATTGGCGGTGCTGGTTCCACACTTGCACTCGTCGTTTTATTCATGTTCTCTAAAGCAAAGTACTTAAAGGAACTTGGAAAACTATCATTTTTACCAGGCTTATTCAATATTAACGAACCCATTATCTTTGGGGCTCCAATCGTCATGAACCCGGTGTTGATTATTCCGTTTATCCTTGCACCACTTGTGAATGTCGTTGTGTCCTATCTTTTCTTCACATTCGGCTGGATCCCGATGATTATGGCAAAATTGCCGTTTACCGTTCCGGCGCCGCTTGCAGCCATTATTAGTACAAACTGGACCATTATGGCTGGTTTACTCGTTATTTTGAATTTCACGCTATCTCTCATCATTTACTATCCATTCTTTAAAATGTTTGAGAAGCAGCAGCTTACGATCGAATCTGAATCGAATCATCAAGCAGCGTAGATGAAGTATGTAAAGTCTAATATAAAAGGTGGTACGTATGATTGATATCATTCTCGCAACGATAGCGTTCGTCGCTTCCCTTATTGTCTTTAATAAAAAGTCGATCGGCACATCGTTATCCATTTGGAAAGCAATCGGTTTGGCCATCTTGATTATTTTGGGCTCGGTTATCCTTTATGGATTAACCGGTGCCCGATTTGTAAGTATTGTGTTTGTACCAACCATTATCTGCTCGGTCTATGTTTCCACGCTTTATCGGGAAATCCTAACAAAAATCCATGAACGCCAGAAGGAACTATATAGTAAAAGAGAGGTACAGTCATGAAGCGTTTAGGTGTATCGATTTATCCGGAGAAGTCTACTCCAGAACAAGACAAACAATATTTAAAAAAAGCAGCAGGTTACGGATTTAATCGCGTTTTTACCTGTTTACTTTCTGTTACCAAACCGAAAGATGAAATTAAAGTGGAGTTTCAGGACATCATTGGTTATGCAAAGGAACTGGGACTAGAAGTGGTTCTTGATATTGCTCCTTCTGTCTTTGATGCATTAGAAATTAGTTACGATGACCTAAGCTTCTTTGCGGAGCTGGGCGCAGATGGTATCCGTCTTGATCTTGGCTTTGATGGCTTGAAGGAAGCCAAAATGACTTACAATGAATATGATTTGAAAATTGAATTGAATATGAGCAACGATGTGGATTATTTAAATAATATCTTGACTCACCAGCCTAATGGTTCTAACCTTATCGGCTGTCATAATTTCTATCCACAAAGATTTACCGGGCTTCCTTATGAATTCTTCATCAAATGCTCTAAGCGTTTTAAAGAGAGAAATTTACGTACAGCAGCCTTCGTCACATCTCATTCAGCAGAACTCGGACCTTGGAATATCAATGATGGGCTTTGTACCCTAGAAGAGCATCGCAATCTGCCGATTGATGTTCAAGCTAAGCACCTTTGGGCAACAGGCCTTATCGATGACGTCATTATCGGTAATGCGTATGCAAGTGATGAAGAATTGGCTTTATTAGGCTCCTTAAACCGAAATAGGCTGGAATTAAATGTTGAGCTAGAAGAAAGTCTATCAGCGCTTGAGCAGAAAATTGCTTTAGAAGAAATCCATCTTCGCCGCGGCGATATAACCGAATATCTTGTTCGCTCGGTTGATGTGAGGAAAAAATACGCAGACCGTTCGATTGAACAACGAACTTCAGTTGAACAAACTCGCGGTGATATTTTTATTGGCAATGATCTATTCGGAAAATATAAGGCAGAACTTCAAGTCATATTGAAAGAAATGCCTGTGGATGAAAGAAAAAACCGGGTGGCCCGAGTTGTAAAAGAAGAGCATTTTCTACTTGATTATATTAAACCATGGGGAACATTTACGTTAAGACAAAAGCTCTAGCCCGATGTTTGGAGAGACAAAAGATATGAGACAACTATTGAAAAATGTAACATTGGTAAATGGGGAAAAAAGAGATATCGTGTTCCAAGACGGAATCATCGTCGAAATCACGGAAGATTATCAGGGGTCTGGAGACATCATCCAGACTCCGCTTGATTGCTATGTGTCGCCAGGCTGGATTGACCTTCACACACATGCATTTCCGAAGTACCCCCCGTACCGGGCCATGCCTGATGAAATCGGAATTCAAACAGGTGTAACCACGGTTGTAGATGCCGGTACATGTGGAGCAGATTGCATAGACGAATTTTACCAGCTTGCTGAAAATAGTAAAACCCGAGTCTTGGCCTTTCTCAATATTTCGCGGATTGGCTTAAAGGAAATAAATGAATTAAGCAACCTAGATAATATTTCCCTTGAAGCGATTGAAAAGACGGTGAAAGAATATCCGAATTTCGTCATTGGGTTAAAAGCAAGGATGAGCGCCAGTGTGGTAGAAAGCTCGGGGATTGAACCGCTTAGGATGGCGAAAATTGCTTCAGAGACAACGGGACTCCCTTTAATGGTCCATATTGGAAGTGCACCCCCGAAAATAGAAGACATTCTCCCTCTCCTAGATCGCGGTGATATTGTAACGCATTGCTTTAATGGGAAATCAAATAATATGTTTGATTCAGATGGCTTACCAATACCTGAATTACAAACGGCGATTGAACGCGGTGTGGCATTAGATATCGGGCATGGTACCGCAAGTTTTTCATTTGATGTGGCGAAACAGGCGCGTGAGGCTCACATTCAGTTTGATACCATTAGTACAGATATATATAACGGGAACAAAGAGAATGGACCCGTTTTTGATATGGCAACAACGCTTAGTAAATTCTTAGCACTTGGATATTCGTTACCTGATATTATCCGTGCTGTCACAGAAAAACCGGCTAAGCTTATTCATCGTAATGATCTCGGGCAAATGAAGCCTGGGGCGGTGGCAGATTTTACACTTTTTAGAATCGTGGAAGAAGAAAAAACATTTATAGACTCGAGTGGAAAGACTCTTACCTTTCCGATACATTTGCAAGTAAAAGCAGTCATAAGGGGCGGAGAATATTTTGAACTTGGATAAATATGGATTAAACAAAGTGATCAATGCAAGTGGACGGATGACGATTCTTGGCGTATCTACTCTGTCTCCTGCTGTACTCGAAGGATTTGAAATGGGCGGCGGGCATTATTTTGAAATGGCCAAGCTCTATGAACAAGCAGGAAAAGTGGTAGCCGAGCATTGCAAAGCAGAAAGTGCCATGATTACCAATTCAGCCTCAGCATCTCTTGCACTGGCAATCGCTGGCCTGATAACAAAAGATGATCCATATGCAGTTGAACATTTGCATAAGGTGGCACCACAATTGCCTAATGAGATTCTGATCATGAAAGGTCATAATGTGGATTACGGTGCACCCATTGAAACGATGGTCTATCTAGCAGGAGCCCGCTTGAAAGAAGTGGGATATGCAAATGGCTGCAAAACTTCCCATATTGAGGCAGCCCTTAGTGATTCAACCATCGGTGTCCTTTATGTAAAGTCACATCATTGTGTTCAGAAGAATATGCCAAGCCTAGAAGAAGTGAGCGCACTTTGCCGCGAAAGAGGAATTCCACTGATTGTCGATGCAGCAGCAGAAGAAAAAATTGATGGTTATTCTGAATTGGCAGATATGGTAGCATTCAGCGGTTCTAAAGCGATTGAAGGTCCATCTTCAGGAATCTTGGCCGGAGGAAAACAATATATTCATTATGCAACTTTACATCGTGCTTATATTGGACGGGTGATGAAGGTTGGAAAAGAAACGATATTTGGTTTGTTGGCTGCACTGGATGAATATGGAACAAAAACTCTTTCTGCCGAAGAGCAATTGGAGATTTTGGGGAAACTTGAAAGATTAAATGATATCAAGGGTGTTCAAGTCGTCATCAAACAAGATGAAGCAGGCAGAGAGATTTATAGAGGAAGAATCATCATTGATGCGTCCGAAGCAAAATGTGATGCAAAAGAGCTCGTAAAGCTTCTAAAGGATGGAGAAATTCCGATCTACACTCGTGATTACCATGCCAACGAAGGGCATATTGATATCGACCCTCGTCCTTTATTAAAGGGTGATATTGAGTTCATAACAAAGAGACTTCAAGAAATACTGGAGGGATAATAGCGTGTCTATTTTTTATAAAAATAGGGTATGTTTGAATGTTCTTGCGAAAGATGTTGAAAATGCAGTTGATATTTATGAAGCAGCAAAGGGACATGTGGTTGTCGGTGTTTTATCTAAACAGTTTGAAACCGTTGAAGACGCTGTTGTAGGAATGAAAGAATATGCGGAAAAAATCAACAATGCTGTTTCGGTCGGGCTAGGTGCTGGAGATCCTAACCAATGGAAGATGGTCGGAGATATTGTCCGCGAATATAAGCCAAAGCATATAAACCAGGTTTTTACCGGAGTAGGCTACACACGGGCTGCTGTGAATAACGAGGAAACCATCATTAACTGTCTTGTTTCTCCATCAGGAAGACCAGGATATGTTACAATTTCTACAGGACCACTCAGCAGTCAAGCAGAAAAGGCCATTATCCCGATTGAGACAGCGATTGCGATGATGAAGGACATGGGGGCCAATTCGATTAAATTCTTCCCGATGAACGGTTTAGCAACCGTTGATGAATACAAAGCAGTGGCAGAAGCCTGTGCAAAAGAATCCTTTTCTCTTGAACCAACTGGAGGAATTGATTTGAACAATGTAGAGGAGATTGTTGAAATCGCACTTAAAGCAGGAGTCGAACACATTATTCCACACGTGTATTCGTCCATCATTGATAAAGAAACAGGCAAAACAAACATTTCAGATGTAAAAGTACTTTATGATAAACTGACTACATTAGTTGACCAATATTAAATCTAGAATGGAGGAGCAGGCTGACACATGTTCTTAGGAACAGGTCCTATCATTCATTTTTTAATAGGATTTGGACCTTATGAGTCACCACAGTCTGATAAATTATGAGTAAAACCGTTTATGCTTTCGGAGAGGTAATGATGCGTCTTGAGGCTCCGAATTTTCGGAAATTAGACCAAACCCATTCACTTGATTTTTCCTTTTCTGGTACAGGGGTAAATGTTTTAAGTGCATTAAGCCACTTTGGTCATCAAACTTCACTAATTACAAAGCTTCCCAATAACAGTATAGGGCAAGCGGCAGCTGCCTATTTACGCACATTGGGAATATCATTGTCTTCGGTCGTTTATGGAGGAGACTATCTTGGTATGTATTTTCTTGAACGAGGTTTTGGTCCAAGGCCATCAAAAGTCACTTATACCAATCGACTGGAAAGCTCCTTTTGCCAATCTAATCTAGAAGAGTATCCATTAGAGTCAATTTTTGATGGTGCTTCATTGATTCATTTTTGTGGAATTAGTTTAGCGGTGTCAGAGCAAACGAGAAAGTTAACCCTTGAAGTCGCTAAACGAGCAAAAGAGCGGGGCATTATGATCTCGTTCGACTGCAACTACCGTTCTACGTTATGGAAGGGCTATGAGGAAGCTCGCCCTGTATACAAAAAAATGCTTGAATTGAGCGATATCTGTTTTATGACAGAAAAGGATGCCATCTATTTATTGGATATGCATACGACTCCAACAAGTAGAGAAAGTCAAATTGAAGATCTGCTGCCTGCCGTTGCCAAAACTTACGGAATTGCTACGATAGCGGGAACCATTCGTACGATTCATTCTACAGATTCACAGAGCATACAAGGCTTTTTGGTTGAAGGAGAAAAGGTCACCTATTCTTCTGCTTATCCCTTACAAGTTCTTGATCGGATAGGCGGTGGAGATGGCTTTTCAAGCGGAGTATTACATGGTGTCTTATCCGGGCTAGGATCTCAGGAAACCGTTGATTTTGCAATCGGTTCGGGTATTTTAGCACATACAACGTATGGGGACTCTCCAATTTCCGCCATAGAGGATGTAAGGTCTTTTTTAAATCATCAAATTAGCGATGTAGTGAGGTGAAATCAATGTCCGTTCATTTAGGTAGAAAAAAGGAACCGCTCTATATCAAAGTAAAAGACATATTAAAAGAACGAATTCTAACTGGACAGTATCCGGTGCATTCTATTATTCCTGCAGAGCCTCAGCTTGAGAAAGAGTTCGGAGTAAGTAAAATCACGATAAGAAAAGCAGTAGAGCTGCTTGCCTTGGAGGGATATGTTGAGAAGCAAAGTGGCGTCGGAACGACTGTCCTTGATAATAAGGCTTTCATTAAGATGTCAAAGGGTCAGAACTTCTCCAATTATTTGGCACAAGAGGGTAAGCAGATCACGAAAGATACCATAACCGTTTCAATTGTTGTAAAACCTTCTGAATTAGACGGTCCAGAAAATGAATTATTTTATTGTATTGAACGCCTATATTACTTGGATGATGAACCTTATATTCATTTCTGTCATTATATTCCTAAGGCTCTATCGCTTCCGGAGGATCCACAGGTCTATGATCAGTCTTTATATGAGGTTTTGGGTAAGGCTGGGATTATATTTGATCGCTTTCGAGATGAATTTGCTGTCGAGGTTCCAAGCAATAAAGTGGCAAACCTTTTAGGCATTGAGCAGCAGCCCCTGCTTAAGAGATTCCGGTTTGCGTATGATATAAATGATAAGCTTATTGAATATTCTGTGGCCCATTATAACACCCAAAAACAAAATTATGTCGTGAACTTTAATGTCTAAGTAGTACAAAGAGCGAATCTTCCTTTAGGTCATCACATATTTCGCTAGACTCGATTCATTGTCTGTAAAAATTTTAACTATCTGGCGTTAAAAATCTAAATAGTGATGGAATATAAAACTCGTTGGCATACTGGCTGTTGACGAGTTATTTTAGGAATGGGTGAAGATGAAGGGAGAGGAGCATTATGCCTCTCCCTTATTTTTTGTATGGTGAAAAATTGGGAGAGCAGAAGGTTCTTTCACATTAATGGATTGTCGATTCTTTCCCCTCACATAAAATCTCTCTGAAAACTTAGGTCCACCACATTTGACCAATCGATTCTTTGACGATAATTGGTTTTAGGTTTTCGACTGCTTTTGTAAATCCTTCCTCAATGGACATTAAACCATCTTCATGCTCGATGCTTACAACATAATCATATCCATAAAGTCGTAGTGTACTAATGATATCAGCCCATGTTTTTTGATCGTGTCCAAATCCAACGGATCTAAAATACCATGAACGGTCACGCATTTGGGAGTAGTCCGTCATGTCTGTAAGGCCATTACGGTTCATGTTTTGCTGGTCGATAATGGTATCCTTTGCATGGAAATGGTGGATGGCATTTTCACGGCCAAGTATTTTTATCGCTTCAATTGGATCAATACCTTGCCACCACATATGACTTGGATCCAAATTTGCTCCAATTGCAGGCCCACAAGCTTCTCTTAATCGCAGCAAGGTAGCTGGTGTATGGACGGAAAACCCCCCATGCAGCTCTAGGCCAATTTTTACATTATGTGCTTGTGCAAAATCATTTTTTTCCTTCCAGTATGGAATTAACTTTTCTTCCCATTGCCATTTCAAAACCTCTTGGAAGTCATGGGGCCAAGGAGTTACTGGCCAGTTTGGATAAAGGGCATTTTCATGATCGCCCGGACAGCCAGAGAACGTATTCACTACTGGAACCCCTAGTTTGGAAGCTAGAACAATTGTCTTTGTCAGCACTAGGTACAGCAACATTCTACTTGGACCTATTATGGGGAAGAAGACAATAGTACCATCATCTATTGTGAAAATGGTATTTTAAAGATTTATCATAGTGATCAATACCAATTACAAGTTATCCATAAAAATGGTGAAAAGGTTTATTACAAACTAGAAAGTATCCAAACGAACGATAATCAAACCAATAGCGGTGTGATCGATGCTTTTATTGATTGTGTTCGTCTCGACCAGGAACCACTTGTAACAGGAAACGATGCCCTTACCTCGCTAAAGGTCATATTAGGTATCATGGAAGCAGCAGAAAAAGGTAGTGTGATTAAGATTTAACGGGTCCATTGTAAGATGGAAAATACGAAAAAAAGCCACTGTTTTAGCGTATGAACACAGTGGCTTTTTGACTTACATTAGGATTCCTTAATTAATTTCATTCCAAAAGTTAAAATCTCATAACTATTTTTAAGAATAAACCCATAATTTTTTTTATAATCGATTATGATATCATCATCTAAATGCCTAATCACCAATGGATCTAGTAGGATAGTCATTTCATCGACTTTAAAAATTTCCTCATCATTTATCTGCTCAACCTGAGCAAGTTCGTACACATACGTGGCACCTCAACCAGACGTTCGGATTTCATTGATTTTAATGGTTGGTGCATCACCTAGTACATTTATAAGCTGCTGCTTTGCGTCTATTGTAATCGTAACCTTCATCTTTTTTCACCTCAATTTAATATTACCATTTCCTTAGCAAGTTAAACGGGGGACCATGGGGGACGGTTCTTGTGGTCCACACTAATCCTATTAAAAAACCATGAGAACCGTCCCTGTTGATGTTTTGCTTTTCGCCATTAAATCAGTAAAATAAAAAAACACTTTGTCCCATTCAAATTTTGAGTTCTATCATAAATATAAATGGAAG
>JAPSKD010000154.1 GCA_031177865.1 Bacillus sp. (in: firmicutes)
CGGAATATTCCACATCATAACCATCTGATTTCATGTTTTTAGGAACCTGTGGAAGTGATGCTTTGTTTTTATCACGAGTTTTATGTCCCTGCGCACGACCCATTAGAAAAACCCCTTTCAATGTTAACTATTAAGGAACCAAGAAGTTCCCTTTATTAGCTTTTACCATTAGAAAGGGGTCCATTAATGGAAAATATTAAAGTTTAGTCTTACTGTCGTTAAACCCGCCAGCACGATCTGCTAATTTAAAGTCACGCTGATATAGTACCTCTTGTGTACTAGTTAAACTGTATTTCCCTCTGCCCATATCCTTTTTCTTTTTTCCTGCCATTTTGCTCATTCCTTTCAACATTTTTGTTAATCGTTAAAAAGCTTATGGATAAAATTAAGCACATTCTCCATTTTTACCTTTAAAGAATGGAATGATACTCAAATGTTAAAAAAATATGGTAAAGTAAGGGTGAGGTGACGGATATGGCTGTTATTACAAAAATCACCACACAGCAGAAGAATAAAGATCGATTCAATATTTTTATGGATTATGGTAAAGGCGAAGAATACGCCTTTAGTGTCGATAGCGATGTTCTCGTAAGGTTTCATTTAAAAAAAGGGTTGGAAATTGATGAACTTTCCATCCTAGAAATACAATATCAAGACGATATCCGAAAGGCCTATAATCTAGCTGTTAATTATTTGGCCAGAAGAATGAGGTCTGAAAAAGAAATAAAGGATTATCTTACACAAAAAGAAGTAGAAGAACCTATCATTAATGAAGTCCTACATAAATTGGCTGCTCAAAAATATATTAATGATGAGGAATATGCATTCTCCTTTGTGAGAACTCAAATAAATACGACAGACAAAGGGCCAGACTTAATCCGCATGGAGTTAAAAGAGAGAGGAATCAATGAGGCTATTATTAAACATGCTATGGCCGAGTACCCGAAAGAGGATCAAGTTGAAAAAGCCATTAAGGTGTCTGAAAAATTAATAAAAAAAAGCACAAAGGAATCCCAACGAATTGTTAAGCAAAAAGCGGAACAATTGCTGTTAAGGAAGGGCTATCCTTTTGAAGTCATTCATATAGCATTAAATGAAGCAGATACGGATAAAGAACAAGAAGAGGAAATGGAAGCCATTAGGTATCAGGGCGAAAAAGCTCATCGCAAGTATAGTAAATATAGTGGTTTTGAATACGAACAGAAAATGAAACAAGCCTTATACCGTAAAGGCTTTTCAATGGAATTGATTGAAGAATATCTTGGAGAAATCGAAAAATCATGACGAAGATTGTCATGATTTTTTACTTTCAATGATAATCTCATCTTGGTCGATTTGCTCGATAATCATTTTTGCTACCTCTTTAGGTGAACGAAAGCGTGACGAGTCTGCTATGTGATTGCTTCCTTCCCAAAATGGAGTATTCATGCCACCCATATAAATGGCTTTAATAGTAATCGGACTATTTTCGTATTCCTTTTGCAGACTTTCAGTAAAGCCTCTGACTGCAAATTTACTTGCCGCATAAACAGCTTCATTGACTTTCCCTCGTAGTCCCGCCGTTGAAATAATATTCATCAGCAGACCTTCACCCTGTTCTTGAAGTAAAGTCAATACAGCTTTTGTCATTAAAATGGTACCAAGAACATTCGTGTGGAGCATCTCGCTGATTTCTTGTTCAGTTATTTTAACAAAAGGACCAAAATGTCCGACACCAGCATTATTGACTAACCCAACGACTTTGTGATTTTTGCTTATTTCATCAACTCTTGTTAATATATCAGATTCCTTTTGAACATTCAGCACAACGCAATCAGCCGCACCGCCTGCTTGTTCAATTTCTGCTTTAACTGCGGAAAGCTTATCAACGGATCTTCCTGTTAATAAGATATGATAGCCTTGCTGCGAAAACAATAAGGATAATTCCTTCCCCAATCCTGAACCAGCTCCAGTAACAATGATCGTTTTCATTGAAATCTCTCCTTCAACCTTTATTAATTCAATAAAAATAACTATACTAAAATAAAAGAAAAAACGAAATGGGAGTGGAAAAAATGCAACAGGAGAGACGATACAGCACCATGACAGAGCAAGAATTAAAGCAGGAAATCGCCCAGCTGTTAGAGAAAGCGAGAAAAGCAGAGCAAATGGGTATGGTGAGTGAGTATGCAGTGCTTGAAAGAAAGGCAGTTATGGCACGAGCTTATCTATTAGACCCAGCCAATTTCAAGCCAGGAGAAATTTATGAACTTGACGGTGACCCTGGGGAATATTTTAAGATAGACTATTTAAATGGTGTATTTGCTTGGGGGTATCGCCTAAAAGGTGATGGAAAAGAAGAAGCCTTACCCATTTCAATGTTAAAAGAACTCAAATAAATAAACAAACCAGAGAGCAAGTCTCTGGTTGTCACTGTTTAGGGCTGTAAAAACTCAGGAGTATCCTTTTCACGCTGACCAGAAGCACGCATCCGCTCCTGCGGGTGTGTATTGATCGTGCCGTCAGCTCTTCTTGAAGCATATTCTGCTTTTGCTCTTGGCTCTCCCTCTAGCTTGTTGTTGTTTTGGTTAGGGAAATTGGTTTCTTTATTTCTCATGCTGTACCTCCATTAAAGGGAATGAGAAACCGCGAAAAGCAAAGTGTCGTCACACCAGTGCTTACCACGTGGTAATAGTATTCGAATTTTAGGAGTAGGTTATGTAATAAGAAATTGGCAATGAGGTGAATGTATGAACGATTATCATGAAAAATTAGCAAATCTTTTGTTAGAAAAAAACGAATTACTTTCCTATCATCAAGCCAGGACATGGGTTGAGTTAATGTGGGAGGATTTCGAAACCACCGCAGCAAAGGCAGGAAGGGATTATCTCGGAAGCGAAATGACAGAAAGAATTGTTAGACAATGGATAGAAAATTATGGCGATAGACTCCATGACTTTGTGGCTAAAAACCCTAAGTATAAAGAATATCTTAATCAAGACAAAGAGTCGTTGAACTAGTGACCACATTATTAATTTGTGGTCTTTTTTATTTGTAGATAAAAGTAGAAATTGTGTAGATATCTTTAGTTTTTTGTGTAGATAAATTTAAAATTGCGTAGATATCCCATGAAGTTGTATAGATATCTCTAAATACTGTGCAGATAAATTATAAGAACAAAAAATGAAGCGAAATCGACTGTGATTTCGCTTCAATTATTATTTAACTCGGTATAATACTGAGCTTTTTCCGTAATTTCTTTTCGCTGAACACCCAGCCAGTATAAGAACTTATTGGGTTTAACTCCAAATCTAGTTGGACCACTGCGACGAATGGATAATGCCCATTGCTGCGATACCGCAAGTCAATAAATCGGACTTCGTAATGGTCATCGTACTCATCTAATTCCCAACGATACACAGGAGAAAAGGATAGAAATGCAGCAAGATTACTATCTTTTTTTGCTGCTTCAAGGACTGGAGTTTTTGGAACAGGTACCCGCTTGAAACGATCGTATATCACAATATTCGTTCCCATTGCTCTGCCAACAAAGAACTCCTCTTCATTCATAGCAGCTATTCTCCAGAGGTTAAACTTCATGGTTGGTGAAGTGATGATATCGGTAGCATCCGGAATCATTTTTCTAACGGCTGATCGTACTTTCGCTTGGGCATAAAAACGAAGTAAATAATACCCAATTAAAACGACAAACATTCCTAAAAAGGTATAACCAGGATCTGCACCGATAACCCAAATAACGATGGCTGCCACGTGAATTCCAAAGATGATGGGATCAAAGGTATTAATTACTCCTAGCGCCACCCATTTAGATGTAAAAGGTCGAAGGGCTTGTGTCCCATAGGCATTAAAAATATCTACAAAAACATGGATGAAAACCGCTGCAAATGTCCAACCCCATAGGTGGAGAAGGTTTGCCCCTGGAAAAAAGGGGAAAATCACAGCTAATAGTATAAGGGGCCATAAAAGGACAGCCGGTATCGAGTGGGTGACACCCCGATGGTTACGGATATAAATCGCATTATTTCTTAACTTTAACACGGTATCAATATCAGGTATTTGTGATCCAGCAATAGTAGCAATTAAAACACTTGTGGCTGTTGCCGAGTTACTAGCTACCACTGGGTCAAGAGTCGCAAGACCGCCAAGGGCAATTCCCATTACAACATGAGTTCCAGTATCCAAAAGGAAAAATCCTCCTTTAATAATATGTCTAGCGCAAGCAGCCTAGGGGCTAGAGGGTCATAAGCCGATCCGTCCGAAAGGTTAAAGAACAACCTTCCCGCCGGCTCGTCTTATGCCTGTCGCCCCTGTACAAGGCGCTTCCGCTTTTCTTTTTTCTTGTCAAAACGCACAAATTGGCTTATCGTTAAAAAATGCTTATTATTATATTCCCTTATTTCGTTTTGTTTAACAGGCTGGAGGAACTTTAGTAATGGTAAATGAGTTGAAAAATATAGAAAAAATCTCAATAAAAAAATTTCAGGAAGATTTAATATCTTGGTTTAAAGCCGAACAACGTGACCTGCCATGGAGAAAAGACCAGGACCCGTATAAAGTATGGGTTTCCGAAATCATGTTGCAGCAAACAAGAGTTGATACGGTTATTCCTTATTTTAATCGATTTATCGAATGGTTTCCAACAATAGAAGACCTGGCCAACGCAAATGAAGATAAAGTTCTAAAAGCGTGGGAAGGACTAGGTTATTATTCTCGGGTAAGAAATTTACATTCAGCTGTCAAGGAAGTAAACGCAAAATATGACGGTCAGGTACCGAATACACCAACAGAAATTTCAAATCTTAAGGGAGTTGGACCCTACACAGCCGGGGCAATCTTAAGTATTGCCTATGGGATACCTGAACCGGCGGTAGATGGTAACGTGATGAGGGTTTTATCAAGAATCCTATCGATTTGGGATGATATCGCAAAGCCATCAACTAGGAAGGTATTCGAAAACGCTGTTAGGCAGGTTATCTCCCATGAAGAACCCTCTGCATTTAACCAGGCATTAATGGAACTTGGTGCATTAATCTGTACCCCCACATCCCCTTCTTGTTTACTCTGCCCAGTTCGGGATCATTGCCAAGGGTTTCATGAGGGAGTAGAGGCAGAACTTCCCATTAAAACGAAAAAGAACTCACAAAGAAGTGTTGACCTTGCTGCAATTATTGTGAAAAATGAAAGTGGAAAAATATTAATTCATAAACGCCCTGAAAATGGGCTCCTTGCCAATTTGTGGGAATTTCCAAATGTTGAACTGCACCAGCCATTTGTGATGGAACGTACCCAAATTGCCGGCCTCTTTAGAGAATCATTTGATATGAATATTAGGTTAGAAAAGAATATCGGTCAAATAGAACATATTTTTTCTCACCTAGTCTGGAATATCCGTTTATATATAGGCACAATAGGCGCTGATTTTTCGGAGAATAATGAATGGAAATTTATCACCTTAGATGAAATAAAAGAGCATGCTTTTCCCGTTTCTTTCCATAAAATGCTTAAGCTGTATAAAGAGTATAGTTAAAAAAGAACGCCGTGTGAGGCGTTCTTTTTATATTAATCATAACTGACTTTCGTTCCATGTGTATAATCGGCTTCTTCACGCTTTATCCCGCCGCGATTTTCAATTTCTTCAATGATTTCACGATGAATCGTGACGCCTTCGCTATTTAAGTACGGTGCTATTTGCTGCAATGAGTGGTGAAAGAAGGCTAGTTCGCTGTCCCTCCATTCAGCTTTAGAGACCATAGAAAGTTCTGTCATATCTCGTCCTACATACATAATCTTCTTCCTTTCTCATTTAATAGCCTTAGGTTTTGTAATCAATTGTCATCTATACATTAAAACGCTAAAATGAATACAAAACTTGTTTATGAAGGGAATTAGCGTATATGACACAAAAAGTAGCACTAATTACAGGCAGCAGCAGAGGAATAGGGAAAGCCACAGCCTTAAGGCTGGCTCAAGCGGGGTATGATATCGTCATCAATTATGCAAGAAGTAAAAGTTCTGCACTTAAAGTAGCAGAAGAAATTGAAGCTTTAGGCAGAAAAGTATTAGTAGTAAAGGCAAATGTCGGTGATGTTAGTAAAATTAAGACTATGTTCCAACAAATCGAGGAAGAGTTTGGGAGACTGGATATTTTTGTTAATAATGCCGCCTCTGGAGTTCAACGTCCTATTATGGAACTAGAAGAAAATCACTGGGATTGGACGTTAAATATTAACAGTAAAGCTTTATTATTCTGTGCTCAAGAAGCAGCCAAATTAATGGAGAAAAATGGCGGCGGGAAGATTGTCAGCATAAGTTCTTTAGGGTCTATTCGTTATTTAGAAAATTACACGGTCGTAGGGGTATCTAAAGCAGCCTTAGAAGCCTTAACTAGATATTTGGCAGTAGAATTAGCTCCTAAAAATATCGTGGTTAATGCGGTATCTGGCGGGGCTGTTGATACAGAAGCATTAACACATTTTCCAAATCGTGAAGAGCTTCTCCAAGAAGCAAGAGAGAAAACGCCAGCGGGTCGAATGGTCGAAATTGAAGATATGGTCAATTGTGTGATGTTCCTTTTATCAGAAGAATCTAGTATGATCCGGGGGCAAACAATTATTGTCGATGGTGGTATTTCGTTATTAGTGTAACGATAAATTTTTTTATAAATTTTTTGGATAGTCTCCTCACCTCCTGGGTATCTTAATTTTTGTGGAGGTGATTAAAATGGCAAACAACTTCAACCAACAACCAAACAAAACTTCTGCTGGAACTAACATCCAAGAAGTTAGACAACAAAACGCACAATCTCAAGGCGGTCAAGGTTCAGCTGGTCAATTTGGAACTGAATTCGCTAGCCAAACAGATGCTGCAGAAGTAAGAAGACAAAATCAGCAATCCCAAAGCGGACAAGGTTCTGCTGGAGCTGCTGGTGCAACTGGTTCAGCTGGTCAATTCGGAACTGAATTCGCTAGCCAAACAGATGCTGCTGAAGTAAGAAAACAAAATCAGCAATCTCAAGCTAACAAAGGCCAAGGCAATTCTGGTCAATTTGGTCAAAGCTAATAAATTCGTAAGCAGAAGGCGCTCTTTCGAAAGAGCGTCTTCTTCATGTTTTAAACTTTGAGAATTATCCAGCGCAAGCAGCCTAGGGGCTCGGGGGCATAAGCATGTCTAGTTGCGGCTCCTTGGGACTCGAGTCATAAGCTACCCCCTAGGAAAAATTGAACTGCATTTTTCCCTGAAGAAGGCAAAAAGCGCCTTCTTGCAAGGTTCGCCTAGACTCGCGTCCCAGGGCAGTCGCCTCCGCCTTTCAGACAATCCGTCAAGAAGGTTAAAGAACAACCTTCATGCCGGCTCGTCTAGACTCATGCCCCTGGGAAAAATTGAACTGCATTTTTCCTTGGACAAGGCGCTTCCGCTGTTCGTTTATTCGACAAAACTTCTCCTAAGTTTACATAAGTAGTCAAAGGATATAACTGTTTATTACAGAATACATATTAGATAGAAAAAATAAGGCGGTGTGGTAAATGGATCATTTTAACCGTTTAGTATCTGAGCAGATGATGACAATGGAAAAATTACTATACCTTCAGGGAGAACTTGAACGTTGTCAAGAAATCGAACAACAACTACAGACTATACAAAACGAAACAGAGTTAGAAAGTGTCCAATTTGATATCAATCAAATGAAAAAAGAGCTAAAAGAAATTCAGGAAATTTTTGAAAAACAAACAGAAGAAGTGATTCAATCCTATCGTGAAAGTGACTTAGAACCTTCCATATAGGTCAAAAATGAAGAAATGATTGAAAAATATGCAATTTTTTTCAAAGAGTCATTGAAATCAATGGCTCTTTTGTTTTAAATTCTTTATTCAACCGTTATAATAATAAGAAATAGTAAATGATTTGTTACCATTTGTCGTTTAAGTGCAGGAATATAGGTCACAAAGCGTTTAGGAAGGAAGAAGGGGAGAATCATGGGCGTACCCATCGAAGGAGAACCAATACAAATACATAGCTATAAACACAATGGGCACATCCATCGCGTCTGGGAAGAAACGACCGTTTTAAAAGGATCCCAAAATTTGGTAATTGGCGGGAATGATCGCACAATTGTAACGGAATCAGATGGAAGAACGTGGATTACAAGGGAACCAGCGATTTGTTATTTCCATTCACAATACTGGTTTAATATTATTGGAATGATTCGTGAAGATGGTATTTACTACTATTGTAACCTCAGCTCACCATTTATCTTTGATGGCGAAGCAGTTAAATATATTGATTATGACCTTGATATCAAGGTATTCCCTGATATGACGTTTAATTTGTTAGATGAAGATGAATATGAACGTCACCGTCGTGAGATGAAATATCCCGAAGTGATTGACCAAATTCTGAAAAGAAATGTTGAGAAGCTCATTCACTGGATCCGACAGCGCAAAGGACCATTTGCACCAGATTTTATTGATATCTGGTATGAGCGTTACTTAACTTACAGACGTTAATGGAAAAGCTACAAGGCCATGGAAAGATGATGAAGGCACCTACACAGTTTAGTAGCTGCCTTCATCATCTTTCCATGTTCTTATCAAGGTGATTCAGGAAGGGGGGCCAATCTTGGGCAGTGTTCGCAGGTATCTCGAATTTGTTAAGCCATATCGCCTTCAAATTATTGGGACGATTTTTATCGGGGTTGTGAAATTCGCCATCCCGCTTATCATACCCATGCTCATTAAGTATGTTGTAGATGATATCATTGGTAATGGTGGTTTAACCAATGATGAGAAAATAGAAAAATTACTTCTGATAATGGGGGTAATGATCGTGGTTTTTGTTTTCTTAAGGCCGCCGATTGAATATTATCGTCAATATTTCGCGCAATGGACATCAAGTAAAATTCTATACGATATCCGTGACCGGATGTATACACATATCCAGAAACTCAGCTTTAAGTATTATGCTAATACTCGTTCAGGAGAAGTCATTTCACGAGTTATTAATGATGTTGAGCAGACGAAAACATTCGTAATGACCGGTTTAATGAATCTGTGGCTCGATATCGCCACAATTGTTATCGCAATAATAATTATGTTTTATATGAATGTCAGTCTAACGTTGGTTTCGATTTTGTTATTTCCGCTCTATGCGATTTCGATCAAATACTTTTTTGGCAATCTGCGTCAACTCACGAAGTCTAGATCTCAAGCACTTGCTGAGGTTCAGAGCTATCTCCATGAACGAGTGCAAGGAATGCCCGTCATAAAAAGCTTTGCAATCGAAGAGTTTGAGCAGACACAGTTCGATAAACAAAATAAAAACTTTCTAGATAAAGCCTTAGAGCATACCAGCTGGAATGCAAAGGCGTTTGCAGCCGTTAACACGATTACCGATATTGCACCTTTGCTCGTTATCGGCTACTCAGCCTACCTTGTTATTCAAGGAGAGTTATCGCTGGGAACGATGATTGCGTTTTTTGCTTATATTGATAAATTGTACAATCCGTTAAGAAGGCTTGTGAACTCTTCCACAACCCTGACGCAGTCGTTCGCCTCTATGGACAGGGTATTTGAATTCCTGGATGAAAAATATGACATTGTCGATGCTCCCAATGCGGTTGAGTGCAAGGATGTGAAGGGGGACATTACGTTTGATCATGTTCAATTCACATACAACGAATCAGAGGAAATGATTCTGAAGAACATCAACCTTGATGTAAAAAAAGGTGAGACGATTGCCCTTGTTGGGATGAGTGGAGGAGGCAAGTCGACACTTGTCACCCTGATACCTCGTTTCTATGATGTCACGGAAGGAAAAATTCTCTTAGATGGAGTAGATATCCGCCACTTCCAGGTCCAATCCTTACGGGATAAAATAGGGGTAGTTTTTCAGGACAATATCTTATTTAGTGATTCTGTTAAGAATAATATCTTATTAGGAAAACCCGGGGCAACCGATGAAGAGGTTTATCAAGCTGCCAAAGCGGCCAATGCGCACGATTTTATCGTGAATCTGGCAAATGGATATGATACGAAGGTCGGAGAAAGAGGAGTAAAGCTTTCGGGTGGTCAAAAGCAAAGAGTTGCTATCGCACGCGTGTTTTTAAGAAACCCGCCGATATTGATATTAGATGAAGCAACTTCAGCGCTAGATTTGGAAAGTGAACACCTTATCCAAGAAGCACTCGATAAGCTGGCGAAGGATCGGACGACCTTTGTGGTAGCCCACCGTTTATCCACCATCACCCATGCTGATCGAATTGTCTTAATCGAACACGGCCAAATTGTCGAAGTAGGTAAACATGATGAATTAATGGCGAAACAGGGTAATTATTATAAATTATTTCAAGTGCAGCAGTTGGAACAGCATAATGAGAAAACGCCGCTGTAAGCATAGAAAAAGCAACAAGAAATGACGTATTGGGATACGTCATTTTTTTGTATGCAGCAAGAATTCACTTTATCTTTATTGTATACAGTAATTTTATATGATATATTAACCACATCACTTATTAAAGAAATTTAATAAGTTTTTGCTGAATACTTATTAAATTTCTTTAATAAGTTCATTTAATAGGTGGTGTTCGAAGTGAATGCAACTCCAAAATCAATGAGGAAAGTAATCCTTACCGGTATTCGTAAATCACTCTTAGAACTTGGAAGTGCAACGAAAGTTGAACTTAGTGAAAAATTAGGAATTAGTTTTCCTACAATAAGTAAATTTTTAGCACAGATGGAAAAGGATAGGGAGATAATCCCAGTTGGCCTTGACGATTCAAGTGGTGGAAGAAGGGCAAAAAGATATACATACAATTCCGAGTATATGTTAGGGTTGGCTATCTTTTTGGAAAGAACAGAAACAAATTATATTGTTTTTAACTGTCTAGGAGAAAAGAAGGAGGCAGGAAAAACATCCAGTTTATTAGTACAACCTGATTTAACATTATTAACCGGATGTATTGAAGAGATAGTGGAGAAATATCCGAAAATTAGTTCAATAGCTATTGGTGTGCCTGGTTCCGTTGATAATGGGAGGATCTTTTATATACCCGGTTATGAACATCTTCAAAATTTTGACTTGAAGGGATTCTTGGAGAATAGATTCTCTATTCCTGTTGTAATAGAAAACGATATGAATGCCGCAGTGCTTGGATATCACGATAGCATGGGAATCAAAGACAAGGAATCCCTTATTTATTTGTATTCTGGTCAAAATGGTCCAGGCGCAGGAATCATGATAAATGGAGATGTGGTCCGAGGAAGTACTTTCTTCTCTGGGGAGGTTTCATTCGTTCCTCAGTACGATGACCGAAATTTTGGGCAAGCTTTGGAAAACGGAATTAGACCTATCAAAGGAATCAGTCACGATAATGAGATTGACGCTATTAGCAGACTAGTTACCTCTTTTGTGGCTATCATAAACCCTCATACCATCATTTTTTGTAAGGATGAAGTTGAAGGAGCAATATTAAACAAAATTGCCATAGGCAGCTCAA
>JAPSKD010000155.1 GCA_031177865.1 Bacillus sp. (in: firmicutes)
AAATTACTTCGAATAATTACACTTGAAGTTGATTTAAAATCAGTTTCAATATATTGTTTTGTGACATATCATTAGTCAATATCATTTCTCCATCCACGCCAAGATAATCCTTTGGATTCCACCAGGCACGTAAAGAATCTTCTCCGAATTCCATCTTTTTCGAACTAGAATTGTGACGTTTGACTGTTTCCTCAAAAGATAAATCAAAATAATATGTATATGTCTTTTGGTTATAAAACTGGATTAAGTTATTCAGCATTTCACCATAACGACTTTTATACAAGATTCCTTCCACAATAACAAATTCACATTTATCTTTACCATATTCTGCGATTTGGCGAATCAAATCAATTGAAAGGTTCCCTTCTCTATCGTGAATCTTCAACATTTCACTGCGAACGACATCCTGAGAAACCAATATCGTTCCATGCCCCAAATGATTTTGAAGACTTTTCGCAGTTGTTGTTTTTCCACTACCGGAGTTTCCTCGTATGATAATTAGCTTAGATTCCATATTCTCCCCCGTATCCTAATTTCCTTCTATTTATATAATCTTCTTTTGGTAAAAACAACAATTTTCTTACTTTTAATTCATTCGTTATAGAAATTGATTATTCCTTCCTCCACTAACCGGCCCCGTTAGCCATCCATGAAGCGCAAAATCATCACTTCACCACAGATAATGAAAATGGATCAGGCAGTCTATACTGTTTTAATGCTGGCGAAGAAGGTCTTTGAACTATGGTGCCCTTGAGCCCATCCGTTAGTCTGACTCCAACGACCACGGTGTACCACCGACTGTCGCGCCCTTTAGGGGTAGCACTCATGGGAGATTAATCCTTTTTCTGGTTGTTGCGCCAGCTTTCCTGATTAACTTAGAAAGGTATTACTATTCGTTTTACCAGCCATCCTCATATTCCTTCCTTCAAGAGGCTCAGCCTTTTTTAAAATACTGGTTTTTCTGGGTCTGATTTTTCATGCCGTTTTTCAGTTTTTATTTTCATGGGAGCTTAATAACAAAAAAGAATCGCCGCAGCGATCCCCGTTCTTTAACTCTTGCACCCCGTTACTTTAAGTACAAAATTTCACAATCTTTTCTAAACTTTAACTTAGATATCTAGATGTTATTCTTTTATTTGCTCATATAATAGGCAAAAACATGAATCAAAATGTTCCTTGACCTATCTATCTTTAGGTAACTTTTAGGAACAAATGTTGAAATGAAATAATAAACGGTTATATATGTTTCGTGGTCAAAATGTGGTCATTAAAAGCTAAATTTGAAAAATTTGATTACACCATATTAAATCCGACTAAATGACATAAATAAAATTATATTTTTTTATTAAAGATGAGTTATGTATTTATATTTAGAATTTTATAACGCTCACGATTTGGAAAGGGTCTTTCCTGCAAAGCAAAGAAAAAAATGGCTAGCTTTTATTTTTTAACCAATAGTAGCAAAATTCTGTATTTATTCAGAAGCAAGGATTTATATTAAACGCTTTATCAGCAAGTAAATGGGTTATGTATATACTTCAGATTGAAATAATATTTTCAGGCTTTTACACGGTTTTTTATCTATGTAGTGACGGATTATGGTCCAGTGCCCAAAAAAGCTGACAGAAATAAGAATCAAGTTTACGGATAAAAACGTGCCTCAAAATTTCAAAAAAATGAGTAATTCAAATGTTTGATTTTTTATAAAACCGAGCAAAGTTTTTACCACTTCTTGCTCGGTTTATAAAAAAGATCATCCTATGATTTATTGTCTCTCTTAAATTTTTACTACATTGACCAACTACGCTTTTTATACTATTTAACCAATAATCCGTATTTAACATAATTCGCGTTCACGGAAGTTATTTTTTATTTCATTCAGAAGACTAGCTACTAATTTGTGATATTATGGTGTAATTCAAAGTTACAAGTACTAAAAAAAGACTAGGTTTCTACTTTTTTAGCGGCCAAATGAACTGGGAAACTCTAAGGTGTGATTTCTTATACTCAGAGTAACGAGTTGGTAGGGAGTTCGAAAGCTACCTAACAAACTAGCCTACAATTAGGTTTGATATCGAGTATGTCATTCTTTTCCCCGTCTATTGGAGTCGGGTGATAACAAGGTGTGCTGAAACAGGCCTTGTTCCTCCAGCGAGAGGAGTGATGGTTAGTGCCGTGGAATTGCCAGCAGGATTTCGTACAGTGAGTATTGAATTGACGACTGATGTTTGCACAAGAGCCATTCCTACTATCTGAGAAGTACCGGTTGCTCGCCCGACCACCGTATAGGCTAGGTCAGCGCCATTAAGAGTTAAAATCAATTGGCCCGCTTCGGATGCACTCACCTGAAACAAGACCTGATAAGTGCCAATTGCAGACAAGGTAAATGAGTCGGCAGTAGCCCGTACAATACCCGTTCCACTATTAGGTCCATCTTGCGGAAAATCCACATCTGTACCAGGAGCAACTGTTACTGCATTATTAGGAGGCATCAACGCAAAAAAATCTGCAAAGGCTAATACCCCTCCTGCTGGTCCTTGTGGCCCTGTTGGCCCTGGAATTCCTTGTGGTCCTGTTGCTCCAGCAGGTCCTGCTGGTCCTACTGGTCCCTGTTGTCCTGCTGGACCTGGAACTCCTTGTGGTCCTGTTGGTCCTGTTGGTCCCGCTGGTCCTTGAATTCCCTGTGGTCCCTGTGGTCCTCCTGATCCCCCTGGAGGTCCTGGAATTCCTTGTGGTCCTGTTGGTCCTGTTGGTCCTGTTGCTCCTGTTGGTCCGGATATTCCAGCTGGCCCCTGAGGTCCTGTTGGCCCTGGAATTCCTGGCGACCCTGTTGGTCCTGTTGGTCCTGCTGGTCCTACCGGTCCTACTGGTCCCCCGGCTGGTCCTGCTGGTCCTGCTGGTCCTGCTGGTCCTGCTGGCCCGACAGCTCCCCGTCGTCCAGGAGGACAGATGCATCTTTGCTTTGGTGGTTTTGGAATAGCAAAAATTGGACAGCATCCTTTAAAAGTCCTTCCACTATATGACAAATATGTCACCCCCTTTATTACTACCACTAGAATATGTCATCAATAACATATCTGTTTGGGCCAGGGCGATTGGCTCGTAATACCAAGGAAGGAATTGTGATAATCGAGGGGCGATTTATTAAAGGTGTGAGAGTCCATGTTTTAAATGTAGGACTATTAGAGAATACGACAATGGGAAAATTCTTTTTGCAGACACTTCTTGTAGTGGCGGAAATGGAACGTAATCTATTTGTTGAACGCACTCAAGAGGGTAAAGCGATCGCAAAGCAGCGTGAGGATTTTAGAGAAGGTCGGCCCCGAAAGCACAGTAAGAAACAAGTTGAACATGCTTTAAAACTGTTAGAGAACCATACGTTATAAGGAGGTCGAGCAAATGACTGGCATAACAAAGCGCACACTAATAAGAAGAAAGAACGAGCAAACTAACAAACTCACAACACAATTACGGTAGAGATATGTCATCAATATGTTATAAAAACATTAATGGAACTCGATTCCTTAAAAAGTGAGTATTTTCCGCTCTACTTTTTTGGGATTTTTTTACCCTAAAGCTCGGCGGATAAAAAAATCGATAATCATAGTATTTTATACTTCCAATTAGTTAAGTAGTGCAATTCACTGCTTATTTTTTGTGCCCATTCATAACAGGCAAAATTAATTAAATTTCTGGATTTTGTACCGTTCATTAATAATTGTGTAATAGTATTATACTGATAATTATTTCGTATAGCGAGTTTATCTCTCGCTTAAAATTAAAAGGACTCCAAAGAGTCCTAGCAATTACAAGATATCAAAAAAAGAACACATCAATATTAGCTGAGAAGTCACCAGCAAGCCAATACTACATCTTGGATAATGGGGATTTCATACCTCTTTGCATGATTACTTTGTCCTCGGTTGACTGAATATATATCTGTGTAGTCGTAACATTACTATGCCCAAGTAAGCGTGACACAGTGTACAGGTCCACATTGTTACTTAACATTGCTTGAGCATAGTATCTCCTAAGGGAGTGTACCAGTATTTGAACATCAATATTGACAGCTTTCCCTGCCTTTTTTAGTACATCTAAGGGAACATCTACACTGACTCTCCTGCCACCCGTGGATACAAATAAATAAGGACATTCCTGGGTTTTTGCGTATGCCTTTCGCGCACGCATGTACTTTTAATTGTTTCTTAAAGTGGATACTAATTGGTACAAACCAAGTCTTCCCTTCACCACTAACCTTGATCACATCATCATACACGTCTTCTAATTTAACGTTACGCCGTTCACTATTTCTAATACCAGTTTCAACCAACATCATTATCATTGTCTTATTACGAACTTGTAGGTATGATTTACCACTATAATAGTTGATTAGTGCCTTAATATCTGAATCAGAATAGGTCCTAATCATGGTCTTTTCTTGCCGCAGTAGTTTAATCTTATCATTAGGGTTCTTGCTTAACAGACCTTCCTCAATACAGTAAGCAAAAAAGTCTTTAGTTGTTTCAGACGGAAATTAACCGAGACGGGTCTGACACCTTTATTCAGTTCTTTCTGTATATACTCCTTAATGTGAATTGGTCGAATGTCTTCCATATCCTTGCTGCACCAATTGCTAAAATGAATCAACGCATTCCTCTTGTTCTTGATTGTTGGTTCAGTGAATCCTTTGATTTGAATATCTAATAAATATTCGTTGATATATTCCTTCAGTATTGACTCCTCAGACACATTTTAGTATCACTAAGGGAATTCGGCATATACATCTATGAAACTATGAAAATACAGTTATATCAACGTTTTCAACCTCTTGGTTTTACCGATTTCCTATACGGAAACCGGTTCTTTCGTCACACTTTCTTCTAAACTGCCTTTTGGTCCAAAAAATTCAAAGTGAATTCTATCTTCCGCAACTCCTAAATTCTTTAAAGAAGTATTGATTGATTTCATAAACGGCACAGGGCCACAGAAATAGAAATCTGTCTCAACAGTAGGAATGTTCTTAACAAGCCAGTCCTGAGTCACATATCCTTCAATATCGAAGCTATGGTTCTTTCGGTCTTCTTCTGTTGGAGAATCATAAAAGAAAAATGAGTTTACATTGTCTAGAGCGGTTAGTGATTCAACTTCCTCTCGTAATGCATGAACATTACCATTGGCTGCTGCGTGAATGAACGTTACGTTTCTTTGCGGCTGGACTTCAACCACTGTCTTTAACATACTCAACATTGGCGTTAACCCAACACCTCCGCTTAATAACACAACTGGAGTATTTTTTTCTGTATCGAGAACAAAATCGCCTGCTGGAGCACTTACCTTTAAGATTTCTCCCTCTGTAACAGTGTCGTGAAGATAATTTGAAACCATTCCGTCTGGGTTCGCTGTTCCTGCCTCACGTTTTACGCTAATACGGTAATAATCTTTACCCGGTGCGTCTGATAAACTGTATTGACGAATATGTGTATATTCCTCATCCTCGATTTCAAGTTTAATACTGATATACTGACCTGGAAGGAAATGGGCAATTTCTTTATTGTCCGCAGGTTTTAAGTAGAAGGATGTGATTATATCGCTTTCTTTCACTTTACGATCAACAATAAAGCTGCGGAAATCATCCCATCCGCCTTGTTGTGTGGAAGCTTCCTTATACATTTGGGCTTCAACACTGATAAATACATCTGCAATTACGTTATATGCCTTACCCCATGCGTCAATGATTTCATCAGTAGCCGCTTCACCTAGTACATCTTTAATAGCTAATAAAAGGTGCTTTCCTATAATCGGATAATGTTCGGCTTTAATGCCAAGACTTCTGTGCTTATGGGCAATTTGTTTAACAACAGGAAGGATTGCCTCAAGATTATCAATATATTGTGCTGCAGCATAGACCGTATCAGCAAGCGCTTTTTGTTGTCTTCCTTGTTTTTGGTTTGCATGGTTAAAGATATTTAATAGTTCCGGATGATTCCCAAACATCCTTTGATAAAAACGTGTTGTAATGGCTTCTCTATGTTTTTCTAAAACTGGAACCGTTGTTTTAATGATTTCAATTGTATTACGATTTAACAAAACTATCACTCCTTATGTAATAATCACTGTTTATATAGTGATTATATGAGAAATCACACTTGGAGTAAGTGATGCAAATCACACAAAACTATTTTTAAATAATTGGTCCTGTATCCTTAGACCCAGCACACTATTAAATCGTTTTTGCAAAGATACAAGTATCTCTTAATTCCTCACCATCGACAGCGATACTATTATTTTTTAAAATGCCTTCTAAAGTAAAACCCAATCTTTCTGGAATGGCGCGGCTTTTGATATTTTTTGAATCACAGCGGATTTCAACACGATTTGCTTTTAGTTCTTTAAAAGCAAAATTTGTAATCGCTTCTGTTGCTTCGGAAATATAACCCCTACCCGCATATCGTGTATCAATCCAATAGCCAATCTCAAACTTCGGCACAGACCAATCAATTCTATGTAATCCAGAAGAAGCTATAAACTCACCTGTTTCTTTATTGAAAACAAGTAATCTAAGATCTTCGCGGGAAAGAAACTTCACATAACTTTCGCGGATATTTGTTTCTACATCCTCTTCTGTTTGATTCATATGAGCCCAAGGCATCCATGGCTTTAGCTCATTTAGTGAAGCCATCATGGCGTCATAAACGGCTTTTCCATCTCCAGGCAAAGGCTTACGGATTAGTAATCTCTCTGTCGTAAACTCCTCCGAAAAATCTCTTAAAATTGGTTTCATTTTATATCCCCCTTTTTCATTTAACAATTCGTCAAAATCGATAAATATCCTTTACAAAAAATGAATAAAAGACCCCTCCATAATGGAAGAGTCTTGTAAAAACGTTAATATGCCTTTGCCCAATAAACCATTTTGTCTGCTTCTTTCCCGCAGCATACACAAGTTTCAGAAACTTGTTCTTGTTCAAATGGAATACATCTTGAAGTTGCCGTTGTTTCTTCTTTGATTTTCTCCTCACACGCAAGTTCTCCGCACCACATAGCTTTAATAAAGCCTGGTTTCGCTTCAAGCTTTTCCTTTAATTCAGGGAGCGTTACTGCTACGGATGTTCTTTCTTCACGGTGATTTAAGGCTTTATTATATAAATTAGATTGGATATCATCGAGTAATTCCACAAGCTTGGTTTCTAATTGATCTAAAGGAACAAATACTTTTTCTAATGTATCCCTTCTTACCAACACAACTTGCTTGTTTTCAATATCTTTTGGTCCAACTTCTAAACGAACTGGAATTCCCTTCATTTCGTATTCATTGAATTTCCAGCCTGGCTTTTTATCGCTAGCATCAATATCCACACGAGCAATGTTGGAAAGTGACTTCTTCAAATCATACGCGAAATCAAGTACCCCTTCTTTGTGCTGTGCGATTGGCACAATCATAACCTGTGTTGGCGCCGCTTTTGGAGGAATCACAAGACCACGGTCGTCGCCATGAACCATGATTAAGGCACCAATGATTCTTGTTGTAAAGCCCCATGATGTTTGGTGAACATACTGAAGCTTTCCTTCTTTATCGGTATATTGGATATTGAATGCTTCAGCAAACCCCGTTCCAAAGTGGTGGGATGTTCCGGATTGAAGTGCTTTACCATCATGCATTAAGCTTTCAATCGTAAAAGTAGCTTTTGCTCCTGCAAATTTTTCTTTTTCCGTCTTCTGACCTTTTACTACTGGAATCGCAAGAATCTCTTCACAAATCGCTGCGTATACATTCAGCATTTTGATGGTTTCTTCCATGGCGTCTTCATCGGTCGCATGTGCAGTGTGACCTTCTTGCCATAAAAACTCTAATGTCCGTAAGAAAGGACGAGTCGTTTTTTCCCATCTGACCACGTTTGCCCATTGATTATAAAGCTTTGGTAAATCTCTGTATGAATGAATGATATTACTATAATGCTCGCAGAAAAGAACTTCAGATGTAGGGCGTACCACTAAACGTTCTGCCAATTCCTCAGAACCGCCGTGTGTAACCCATGCCACTTCAGGTGCAAAGCCTTCGACATGATCCTTTTCTTTTTGGAGCAAGCTTTCAGGAATAAATAATGGCATATAGACATTTTCATGTCCTGTTTCTTTAATACGGCGATCTAATTCATTTTTTATATTGTCCCAAAGGGCATACCCATAAGGGCGAATAATCATCGACCCGCGTACACTTGAATAATCAATTAAGTCTGCTTTTGTTACAACATCTGTATACCACTGGGCGAAATCCTCATCCATACTGGTTACATCTTTTACAAATTCCTTAGCCATGTTGACACCTCATTATTTTTTTAAATATAAAAAGGCCTTGGCCCCAAAAAGGGACCAAGACCTGGCGATACCACCCTAAATTCATAAAGCAATTGCTTTATACTCTCGACATGATAACGGATTTTAACCGCATGTATCTTCAAAAAAGGATCCGATACAGAACTCCGAGGCAGGTTCAAATGTCTGTCTTAAGAAACCTTCCACCAATGGTTTCCTCTCTTCGTAAGACACCTTACATTTTACTAATCCTCATCATAGTTTCAAATAGTATTTTTGAAAAAATTATATATTTCTAATACGCAAATGTCAAATAATATTATGGAAAAATATTCTGATAAACACTTTTGCTAAGTTTTCATTAAACGTTCATAAACACCACCCAAAAGACAATCAATATTTTTATTAATGCATTTATAATGTACATATGAATTGTTAGAGGAGATTGTCAAATGTATATATTATCGATTTTCACAATAGTTATGGTGAGTTTATTGACTGGATATTCAATTTTCCTTTTACATCGGAAGAAAAAGAAACTTGCCAACTTTCTGGTACGATTGTCGTCACCGTCCTGACAGTGATGGGAGGACTGTTATCTGGATATATCAGTGGAATTCTTTCGGGAGAGTTATTTTTCCCTGTTGGCTTGGGTACCTTAATCGGATTTGTCCTCGGTTTTATTGCAGGTCAGCCTGTTGGGATATTGGCGATTTTAAGCGGATCGGTTTCCGGTATCGTAAGTGGAATGATTGGTGCCCTTCTAGGTGCCATTCTTCTATTTGATAACCCAACCGTCATGCTTGGGATATTACTAGGTTTATATGTTATTATAATTGGTCTTGTTATTTTATTTATCATCGTTGATACAAATGGTAAGCTTTCACTTGATACGCAAGGAATTTCATCGTTTAATATTTTTTCAGCAGGACTAGTTCTGATTGCCTTATTTTTATTTTTATACAGCAGTGATCTTGTCAAAATTACTGGTGAGGCCGAAGCAGCTCAAACACAGGAGACAAATACTCCTCCAGCGAAAACTGAACTGGATATTACGGATGAAATTAGCCCTAAAATAGAAATGATGGTAACACCGACTAGCTATTCTCCAAATGTGATTAAAGTTAAAAAAGGTGTACCAGTGGAATTAAACATTACAAACCCAGGTGACAATAGCTGTTTTTCAACCTTTATGATGCCAGATTTCAATTTGAACAATGTAAATCTTAAGGCTGGTACAACCAATTTAACCTTTACCCCTGACAAAGAAGGAGAATATACCTTTACTTGTGGGATGAATATGTTTAAAGGAACTGTCATTGTTGAGTAGATGAAGAAAGCACACTGAGATTTCTCAGCGTGCTTCTTTTATTACATATGTGTTGAATGATCATGAACAACGGTATCGGTATTCTTTTTAAACGGCCAATAGTTTGCCTCGCCAAAGGTTTTTACCATTACTGGTACAAACAACGGCAGAATCACGAGAGCATAGAGTGAAAGTCCGATTAATAGAATGGCCGCAATTTGAAGTAATGATAAAACACCAGCCGGCATCATGGCGGCGAAAGTACCGCCTAAAATGACAGCCGCAGAGATAATAACCGTTCCCATTTTCTTCATCGAAATGAGAATCGCTTGTTCTACTGGCATATGTTTAAACTCATTAAATCGGTCCATTAAGAAAATACTGTAGTCAATTCCGAGTGCTATTAAAATAACAAACGCGAAAAACGGAACTGCCCAGCTAATACCTGAATAGCCTAAAATATTTACAAATAATACCTCAGCAAGTGCCATAGAAGTAAAATAGGTTAAGATTAATGAACCTATCAAGTATAAAGGCATAATGATAGAACGGAATAGCACGATTAAAATGATCGTAATCCCAATCATCATTAGGACTACTGTTCGAGAATAGTCAGCCTGTGAAATCTTATCTAGGTCATGGTGCATACTTGATACACCGCCTACTGCTATTTCCGCATTTTCAAGCTTCGTATCCTTTACGATCCGCTCCACTGTTTCCTTGATTTCAGGAACTGTATTAAGAGCTTCATTCGAATATGGGTTCTTATTAAAGACCACATCAATCGTCATCACTTTACGATCCTTTGACATATAGGTGTCTAATACCTGCTCAAAGTCTTTGCCATCAAGTACCTCCTGTGGAATAAAGAAACCATTTTGCTCTTGTTCCGATACTCCAGCTAGATACTCCTGTGCAGACACCAACCCATCAGAGACTTGATTTAAACCATCCGCGCTTTGCGTTAACCCATCTGACAACTGAGTTATTTGCCCGCTCATGTCCTTAAAGCCTGTTAAAATCTGCTGCTGACCACTATTCAATCCACTTAGACCATTTGAAAATTGAGGTAGACTATCCACAATTTGTGCTTGGCCATTTCCCATCGTGTAAAGTCCTGATTCGATCTCTGTTAGACCTTTTAATAGATCTTCCATTCCTTTCACAAGTGCTTCCTGACCTGTAATGGCTTCTGAGAATTTACCATTAGCAAAGCTTATTCTTTCCTGAGCACCTTTTAATCCTGCGTTCAATTGATTCAAGCTTCCTGCTAATTCTGCTGTTGCCACCTGAGAACCTTGAATGGTCATTTTAATCGCTTGATAGTTTCGATTTTGCCCAATATCACTATAATCACTTTCTAAATTAGCCAAATATTGATATGCTGCCGTTAAGGAGGCATTTAAATCACTTAAACCCTTAGCAACTTGTTCATAGTTTCCTTTAAGTGTATTTAATCCCTCGGCTGCCTGTTTGTATCCCTCAAGCAGCTGTTTACTACCCGCCAAAACTTCGGCAGATTTCATCTTGATAACCGCTAGACCTTCTTTTACTTGTGTTGTCCCAGCTGCACCTTGTTTTAATCCATCTTCGATTTTTGCAAGGTTTTCTTGAATGGTTCCCATGCCTGTCTGTAGCTGGGCTGTTCCGGAAATTAATTGACTGATTCCATCTACAGCCTCTTCCATTTTGGGCTGATTGGCTGCAAGCTGGCTGCCTGCATCGGCAAGACCACTGCTAATCTGTTCAATTCCGTCATTCCCTTGACCCAGACCGTCCTCAAGGCTTTTTACTTGCTCTGAAATATATAAATCGTCAATGGTTTCACCAG
>JAPSKD010000156.1 GCA_031177865.1 Bacillus sp. (in: firmicutes)
GCATCACTATGCTTCATGATATTGGTTAATGCTTCCTGGACTGATCTGTAGATCACAAAGGATTGTTCACCAGTCAACGGGGCAGAAAAGGCACCGTATTTGACGGAGAAATGAATGTGCATCATATTTTCCAATTCGAGCCTGCGAATTAACCGCAGGATGCCAGGAAGCCCGCCGGTGTCATTTGCCTTAAGAGATTTTACGGCCCTGCGTGTTTCGTTGAGGCTTTCATTAGCCAGTTCCTTTAATGATTCCACTCTTTCCTGTTCGTTCTCAGAGGTTTGCAGACGAAACATTTCCAGCTGCATGATAAGGGCGGTCAGTTTATGGCCAACTGAATCATGGATTTCATGGGCAATCAGGACCCGCTCCTCCTGCCTGGCAAGCTCCTCCTCTGAGATAGCTCTCCGTTTTAAATCGCGAAATTCACTGAAAATAGCCTCATGGCGTGCTTCCAGATCCATTAAATGATCCTTGGTTTTTTTATAATGGATGAGAGCAAGCAAAAGGAATAGGATATATACAATTATGAAAGTCTGAAGGAACCAGCCCAGATTACTATGTAAAGTGGTGAACCCTAATGAGAGTGCGCCAATTGCCCCATTCACTATACTGTATCGAATCGGAAGTCGATAAAAGCCCTCTGCGATTAGAAGGGAAAGGATGAGAATAATAAAGGGATTGAAATGATCATTGTAGGGAAATAGGGTTGCTGCTGCAATAATCGTATTAGTACCTAATATGAAAAATAAAACAATGGGCTTTTTCTCGATCAAAGGAACGAGAAAAAATAGCAGGAAATAAAATGCCACTCCAAATATGTAAACTGCTAATTGATTTACAGGAAGGTTAAGATAAGCAATAGCAAAAGGCCAAACAACCATATTTAATAGGATCCATAGCCAGTAGGATTTCATATTATGACCCCATTTCTTTAGGGTTTACAACTGTAAATTTTATCATTTAATAACCAAATTAACCATATTTTGTTCTTACAAGCAACGTGGGTCAGATATAATATATATAAAATCCAAGTCTTATAGTAAATTCACCTGTTTTTGAAAAAGTCGCCCTTCATTTACTGCTATATATTTACTAGAAAGTGGTATTTCAACTCCACAGCCGTTTATAGTTAGTAAAAAAACAAACTCTTCCTAAGCCATCACATAATAAGTACCACGAGTTATGTACAATTTCAGGAGCAGATCTTCTATTTGTCACAAAAACCCTCCTTTACTCGTTTTATTTTTGTAGCCTTTGCTTAGAATCAGCATTTGGCACAATAAGATTGGAAGTGAAAAAGATGCAAGAAATGTACATGCAATATAAAGGATTGCTGTTTAAGCTCGCCTATCAATTGACAGGATCTGTCTCTGATGCAGAGGATGTTGTGCATGATGTTTTTTTGAAATTATATGATGTTCCGAAGGAGAAGCTATCTGAGCCTAAAGCTTATCTTTGTAAAATGGTCACAAATCGATGTTATGATTTACAAAAATCGGCGCGCAAAAAACGGGAGCAATATTTGGGGGAATGGCTTCCAGAGCCCCTGTTTCAATCGAGTTCGAGTGACGATTCTATAGAATCAGTCGAGCGCGGTGATTTATTGTCTTATGCGATGATCGTCCTGCTTGAACGGCTTACACCAGCGGAGCGTGTTGTTTTTGTCCTGCGTGAGGCACTGGGCTTTGACTATGAAGAAATTGCAGAGCTTATGGAAAAAAGCACGGTGAATTGCCGTAAACTGTTCAGTCGTGCACGTGCAAAAATGGGGATTACCTCTGAAGAGCTTGTTCATACTGAAACAGCCCCTAACGAACTGATTACTGACTTTCTGGCAGCACTCAAACAGGGGAACATGAAGCGAATGGTATCTATGCTTGATCCTAATGTTATACTGGTCTCTGATGGAGGAGGAAAAGCAAAGGCTGCTATTTTTCCAATTAAAACGAGTGATCACGTTGTTCGCTTTCTTCTCGGCGTTTTACGCAAAGCATCAATGGTTGAGGAAACTCTGCAAATGGAAATCAGTCAAATTAACGAACAACCTGCTTATATCTTAAGAACCCATGACGGCATTCATACAGTGGGAATCATTCATGCAGAGGGAAATTTGATCCGGAACATATACATTATCCGAAACCCCGATAAACTGAAGCATACAGGGATACAAACATATTAGGGTTCTTTTTATACGGAGACCGATAAGATGGTCACTTCCATCTTACCGGTCTATTTTTGTTGGACATAACCTGTAGAAGCGTATGTTTATTACGGGTTTATACCGCTCATAGTCCAGCTTTAGTTAATCCAAACGCAGTGTCAGCAGAACCCGGCACATTTTTGAAAGCTATGCTGATACGGTTCCAGGCATTGATTGCCGTAATGGAGAAGGTAAGATCTGATAGTTCTTTTTCTGATAGCTGCTCACGAACACTGTCATAAATGTCATCAGAAACACCGTTTGCAGGCAGCTTAGTCAAAACCTCAGTCCATTCAAGCGCTGCTCGTTCGCGTGGGCTAAACAGAGTGGATTCGCGCCAAATCGGGATATGATAAAGGCGAAGCTCACCCTCGCCATGGATCTTTGCCTGCTTGATATGCATATCCAGGCAAAATCCGCATCCATTCATTTGTGAAGCTCTAATGTGGACGAGATGACGGATTTTTTCCTCAATTGAACTTTCTTTCTCAGTATTGCTCAGTGCCATCATCTTGTTAAAAAATTCTGGTGAATGCTGCATGTAATTGATACGTTGTGTCATATTGTTGTACCCCTTTTCTTTTATAATTTAATTTCTTTTAGTATTTAATCTAAGACTATAACTTTTTTGACGGTCTCAAACTGAAGTTTATCTAATGTCCCTACTGTCATTGTTTTCTGTTTAGCATTCTCCCTTGATTTGTTGTCCCCCCTCCTTTAATCCTGTTCATAAATTTAACGATGCTGGGATTTTTTTTGTGACATTCTAGATTGTGAAAAATTAAATAGTTATAAGAATTGACTCTCAAAATATAGGGTAATATGGTTAGAAAAAACCCACAAAAAGGGAGGTTTACTACTTGTACAAGATATATGGAAATAAATCAGAAAGCATTGATCCCGTATCATTCGCAGAATTAGGAATACAGGAAAGTGATATTGAAGAGCTGCTAAGACGCAACATTGAAATGATATCTGAGGATGAGAAATCTATGCTAATTGTTGGGCAGCAAGTCCGAAATGTTCATTATGGTCGAAGTGATTTAACAGCTATTGATAACAACGGAGATTTAGTCCTGATAGAAATAAAAAGGGATCGGAGAGATATTGAGGGCCGAAAGGAATCATTTGAATTCCAAGCAATCCGTTACGCAGCAAGCTATGCAACTATTGAAACACCTGACGAACTCGTGACAAAGATATATGCCCCTTATATAGATAAATATAGGGAAGAATTTGAGAATGCTGCGCTGACCAGTTTTGAACTGGGAAGAAGAAAGTTAAATGAGTTCTTGCAGGATAGCGGTGCTGGCAAAAGATTTAATAATAAACAGAGAATTATGCTAGTTGCTTCAGATTTTGATGAACAAACCCTTTCGGCTGTCGCATGGTTAAATAGCAATAATGTGGATATGAGCTGCTACAAGCTTATTCCTTATAAAATCGACCAAGACGTATATTTAACAATTGAAAAGGTTCTCCCTTTAGATAACTATGATGATTACTATGTTACTTTTTTGGAGAAAGTCTCATCTAAAACTGCACCCTCTAAAAGTGTTTCACGTCGTCTTTTACCTAAAATTGATACGATGCTTAAATGGGGAGTTGTTAAAGAAGGCGACATTATCAAGGCGAAGGATTATCCAGATGAAGGTTCATTATTAGGAAATGGAAATGTTTTAGCAAGCGGCCAAGAAATATCACTGCAAAAATGGCTGAAAGAATTATACGGATGGTCCAGTATTCAAACATACGTATTTGCCATTCATAAAGAAAGCGGTAAAGCACTTTCGGAAATTAGGCAGGAGTACATGGAGAAGTTGGAGAAAGAAACTATTTAATGAATTGATGTTACTTATTAACACTGTCCTCCAGTAAAATATCTGGAGGACACGCAAATTTAGACCTTATTCTATTACATCTTGCAGAATATCCCTTACCTTCTTAATAAATTCATCATCATTATTCCCAGGCAGCAATTGTATTGCCCCCATATTGTATCTTTTATGAAAACCCTCTCGGAAAAACCTTAGATTATCTGTTTGTTCAACTTTTGTCGGGGTGAGGATATATACTTCCCTTACGGCTCTTCTACCTGTTTCTCTGTGGATAATTCCATCCTTATATTTGTGCATTTCTCCAAGTGCGGTACCCAGGTTTTCTGGTACACGATACTTCGGATCGAAAATTATAATCTCATTTTCAGTCTCCAGCACAATATCAGGTATCATTCTTTGCGTATACGTATGAAAAGACTTTGAATTGAATTGATAAGTACGCTGAAAGTAAAGAGAGCAATTACCGGAAAGTTGGATTCTGCTTTCATGGTTTTCCGAAAGATTTAGAAAAAGACCATCCGAGGTAAATTTAAATAAACCGCTAAAATGCTTTATATATCCTGATTCCCTTAAAACCTTCACAACCTTCATGTAGCACCACATCTCATAAAGGTTATAAGTGTCTCTTAATGCTATTGGATAATCAAACCCAAGACCTTTTCGGTTATGTTTATATAGGCTGTCAAACCATTTATACCAAAGTCGGTAAACGGGATGCTTACGAAATTTCTGGGTGATTTTATAGTGGCCCTGATTTTCTGATATATCTTTTAAGAATGGACTATTCAACCAGAACTGAATTATAGTTTTAAATTTACTAGCCTTTTGTGCGATCCTAAGGTTTTTAATTGCTTCATACTTTCTAAGTAACTGATATAAATCAGATAGTTGTTGTTTTAGTACCTGATTTTCATAAACATTAATAGTTTCAAAAGCTTTAACTGCTGCAATATTTATTGGTATATTATTTCCATATCCTTTCTTGTCAACCCAGTTCATTGTTGACTGTTCAACACGCTGTATCTTTTCTCTTTTCATAGTTATAGGCAACTTTTCAATCTGTCTGAAAGGCTGCTTATGAATACGCGAATAAATTTGTCTCAATGAAAAAAATGAACGTTCAATATAGCTCCACTGAGTCCAAGATAGGCTGCGGCTTCTTTCTGATACACTAACATGCTTTTCCAGCCCTGACAGTTGAAAACAAACATTGGCTTCTTCCAATATATCGTTTAGCATGTGATTGTACTGTTCCTCCGTAAGCTTGCGGTCATCTGGATAAATATATGTCTCGTAATTCTGGTTATTAATTGAAATCTTCATAATTCCACTTTGAAATGGCGTTGTAATGGTGGCATAAAGACTACCATTACTTTGATAAAAAGGTACAGGAATACCTTGTAGCATAACTTCCACTTGATTTCCGGAATATCGCAATTTATATTCAGTTGCTTCTGTAAGATAAGCGTCTATGAATGGAACCCAACCTTCCCTAACGTCAAATAACTCCACGTAGCTATCTCCAGAATTGAGTTGCTCCATAATATTCCAACTCCTTCTGCATTCGCACTACATGCTGCAGAGAGATAGATGAAGAAGATAAGTTTTCCCTGAACCATTCTTCAATTTTCCCCAACATATCGGAAACTCTTTCGTCCCCACGGATTTTGGTTAACACTTTTTCAGAAATAACTCGATCGAGTGCTTCTAGTGAATCCATTTGGAATTCATCCGTAAATTGAAGGTTTGCATATAGTTTCTGAAGCATTTCATTCATAGTACGATAACCAAAGTGTAAATCAGATTCTAATAAAATATTATGCAGCTTCTTTAATAGTAAAAATTCCCTCTCGAGTAATACCTTCAATTCCTGATCCGCCTTATCCCAGAATGTTTCAAAGTCTACATCTGATAAAGTCATTACAAACGCACGATCGAGTACTTTATCTGAAATAGTGTGAGTTGTTTCATCAACGTTAATAGTTCCCAAAAGATAAACATTGGGAGGAATAAGAAGCTTTTTGGGAATATCAGTTATCAGATTATCTTGATGTAGCGGAATCTCTTTCCTTGATTCAACGGCACTTAGATAATCACTAAGATAGTACTCAACTCTTGCAAGGTTCATTTCATCCAGTAAAATGAAATGTGGTTTTTCTCGTTCTTTTAACGCGTTTAAGATAACTTCTAGAAATTCAGTCTTAACATATCTTTTTTCGAACGAGCTATAGTAACCAAACAAAGCACTTGCATCTGTCCAATCCGGCCTTACAGGAATAACGGTAAAATAAGGGTTTTCACTTTCATATTCCAATCCATATACTGCATTAGCGTATAACCTGCATAGCTGTGTTTTTCCTGTACCAGATATACCACTTAAAAGAACAAAATGCTTATCATCAAGTGCTGTAAGATTTAGATGTAAGTCTCGGATAATATCTTTTGAAAAAGTAAATTGGCTATCAAGAATTGATTGGAATATTTCTTCAATCCTAAAATTAGGTTCCAAATCTTCGGATATTTCCGGCTCAGTATCTTGATCCTCCATTGACCCGCTTTCTTCTTCTGAAGGCAATTCAAGCTTCCTACTCGCATGGGCAAACAATAAGGCAGCATCAATAAAGTTTTTCTTCACCTGATCATTACCTTCAATAAATAAATGGGACTCATTATCAAAGCTGCCAACCCTATATTCGTTACCTTTCGCTTCTATGCCGTGTCCGTTTAATAAACCCATCGCTTCAGACATGACTTTATGGTTATCTAGGTTGTGTGTGGTGAAAGACTTTGTAATCCACCATTGCTTTGTACCTTGTCCCAAAATCTCTCTTACATTTGTAAAGATGTGATTATGGCCTTCTATTTGAATCATGATCGTTTGGAAAGGTGAAAACTTTTCATGATGTTCAAAGTAATAAAGGAATCCTTTGGTTACAAGTTGATCACTATCATAAAGATGAAATGCCTGCCTTTTTCCATTCGATTTATAATCCTCTAGTGAAGTAATTTCAAGATTATATTCACGACCCATTAATTCCGTCTCTTTTATGCTTCGAGCTGATGCCAAGATCCCTAATGCTTCATTTGCTCTTTTGGATGTATTTATTTCGTCATTTAAGTAAGTTCTAAATAAACTTAAGTTTTCCCACACTTCAAATAAATGTTTTACTAAAGTATCCTCGTCAATTTGTCCTTCTAGCGGCAAGCTCCTACCAACTTGAAACCAGGGTCGCTTTCTTGACTTGACGCATCCCTTAACGAATGAAACTAGTTCATCCTTGGGGATAATCTCCTTTTCTTTCCATCCAGTAAAAATTTCATAAGGAGATGGTATTGATTCTAAGACCGTATTAATAGACTCGTTCTTTACCCAGGCCCAGAACGGGAGTAGGTTAATATCTGTATGTATAAGTATTAATTCACTAAAACCGTTTAATTCTAAGGTGAAAATATTATGCTCTTTCTCATCCACTTTCCGATAAAGACCAACAAAGTATTTTTTTCCAATATCAGAGTTCTTTTTCTTTTCAGCATTTGTAGGGTTTCGAGAATCGTGGTAAGTTGTTGAAAGTGTCATATCATAATTTCTAATATAATATTCCTTTCCCAAGGAAATTCCTGTTTGTTCTATAAGCCCTTCGAACAAACGATTTATTGCTGGAGATATCTCGTCCAGCACCTGTCTGCAGCGAATTTCTGTGCTCTCCTGACCAAAGAGAGATTGGAAGTATTCTAGATTTAACACACTATCACCTTCTTTGTCTTCATTTTAATAAGTTACAAATTACCTGTAAGGTGCAAGCTGGTCTTACAAAATAACTATTCGTTTCCAACTGTATTTTTATTTTTTATCCAAGCAGGCAGCTATCTATAATTTTTTCTTTTAAGACTTATTAAAAACTTTACAAGGGTATTTTATGATTTAATGCACACTTTTCCCCTTTCGCTCAAGATGATAATGCAAACGGTATTCGGCAATCTCCTTTGTCCATTCAAAAAGTGTTTCTTCATCTTCTTTCTCTACTTGAAACTCCAATTTAAAGATTCCCTTATCAAAACTAATTAACCCTCTTGAACTCCCACTCCATTTACTCATAGGCATTCGGCTGATCAAACTGCTTACCCCTGCTTCATTATAATCCCATAACTTTTTAGATGCTTTGTCAGAGAAATCAATTCGTTTCCGGTGTTCTTTCTCCATTAAATAGTGATGGAAAAACGGTGCTGCCGCTTCTGGAGTAATTGGATCGTACCAGTGCTCCGGCCCTCTTTCCAGCATTGCCAGCAGTACAACCATTTTATAGCTTTTTGCCATTCCTGTTCTTTCAACCTCTAAAAACCAGTCTTTATATCGGCTGTACACTCTTTTCTCACTTTCATCTAACTCGTCTGCCCATGTCAAGAAGCCGTGATATGATTTGAATTCCTGCTTGTATTGGACAGAGTCTGCTGCACCTTTTAGATGCAGTTCCAAATAAGTGGGTCTTCTGCCTAATTCGAGTTTTAATTCCTGGTATTCTTGAAGAAGCTTTTCCTTACGCGGCTGCTTCTTTTTTGTCATTTCCTGCAGAAGATTAATTACTTGAACATCCAAATTCATATCACATAATTCCGGCAGCGTCGGTTCCAGTGCTCTGTCTAAACCTTTTTCTGAAGTATCAAATAAGCTTAACTTAATATCTGCATTTCGGTAATTACCAATCAAATCGATTACAACGCAATGGCTCTTTGAGTCATGAAGACGAAGCCCACGGCCTATTTGCTGGGTAAACACGGTTAATGATTCTGTCGGACGCACAAATAATAGTGTATCGACAGCAGGAATATCTACTCCCTCATTAAATAGGTCCACTGTGAAAATGACATCTAATTCTCCACCTGCTAATTCTTGAATGGCATCCTGCCTGCCTATATTTACTTGTTTAGAGTGAAGAGCAACCGTTTTAAAACCTTTACTATTAAAATAGTTCGAGAGAAAGTTAGCTTGCCTAATAGATGAACAAAACCCAATTGTTCGTGTCTGCTTTTTATCCAGCCAGGCTTGTAATATTTTCTCAGCCATTTCATCACGCAATTGAAGCTGCAACAATTCCTCTTCATCATAACGGTTCCCAAGCCAGGTGATTTGACTATAATCTGTATCATCATATACACCATAATATTTAAATGGAGCCAGCAATTTGCGTTCAATGGCATCCAAAAAATCGAGACGGAAAGCTACGTTCCCATCACAAATGGCATAGACATCTTTGTTATCATTTCGATCCGGAGTTGCAGTTACCCCTAACAGAAATCTTGGTCTGAAATAATTAAGGACCCTTTGATACGAGTCTGCTGCAGCATGATGGAATTCATCTACGATAATTAAATCAAATTCATCTGGCTCAAATATCTTTAAATGGCGCTGCATACTGAGCGTATAAATGGAAGCAAATATAGTATCTGCATTTTCTTCCTTTTGTTTTCCGTTATATATACCGCTTGTTCGTTCAGGCATTATTTGATGGAACGAGTTCTTTGCCTGATGAAGGATTTCTTCCAAATGAGCAATAAATAGTACCCTCTTAAATTTCTTTGCAAAGAAGCCAGCTAAATAGGTCTTGCCCAGTCCTGTTGCCATTACAACCAATGCCTTGTTATAATCTTCCTCCAGTGTTTTATTTAATTCTTCCAGTGCATCTAACTGAGCAAAACGAGGCTTGATCTCTCCATAAGCTTCCTGTTCCTCTCGAACTACCACTTTTGGCTGCAGTTCAATCTCTTTTTCGGAAGGCAGCATTAAATCTTTTTCTTCCATCTCAGACCACTTGGCAGGCAAATTAGGGTGCTTTTGATGATAGGAGGCATAATTTTTACGATAATTCTCCAGTGTTTGTTTATTTAAAGGTACAGTTTGATCAGCATAAAAAAGATGTAAAAATTGTTCAAGTGCTTCATTATAATTGTCAGATTCATTGCTGACGGACAGATTCCACTCTACACCGTTACTGAGGGCAGATTTTGAAAGATTGGAAGAACCCACTATAAAGCAATCATGTGACTCATTTTGAAATAGATAAGCTTTGGGATGAAAAGATGTTCCATTACTTCTCCAAATACGGATTTCAATATTCTCATGGATGTCTAATAAAGAAGCAAGTGCTTCTGGCTGTATAATATATAAATAATCACCTGTGCAAATCTTTATATCGGCGCCACGCTCTGCAGCTTTTTTCAGGTGATTTGCCAGATAACTAACCCCTGACTGCATTGTGAAAGATGTCAGAATACAAATAGAAGAAGCAGACTCAATCTGCTTCAACAAATGTGTTCCCAAGTGATTGGTGATTAACTGGACGTTACTCATCTTCAACCTCAATTAAAAAAATCTTTTCTTTGAAACCACCGCGTTTTTCGGCTTTTTGTTTGCGGATTTCTTCTACCTCTTCAATTGATGCGCCATGGTACTCCGCTAGAGCATGAATGATCTCCAGCACGTCTGCAAGTTCTTCGATTGCGTCCTTATTGTTATTAGTTTCTACGTACTCTTGCAGCTCTTCAAAGCTTTTTTTCTTTAACTCTTGTATGTATTCTTTATTGTCAAGGACTCTTGTTGAGAAGTTTTTACCTGTGTTTTCTATAATTTCTGGAATACGATCGCGGACTAGTTTATTATAAGTTGGCATTGTAATTCCCTCCTATACTTAACAAACAATGTTTATTATAACAGAAAAGGGTATTAAATAATTGATAGGGTAATACTCAATTCGCTGAATTCTATTCTAAATAACAACATGATAAAATTGTCGTATCCACCTTAGGTTTACAACTGATTTATATTTCTTTAAACTTAAAGCAAGTATATATGAAAAATTGGAGGATTAAAGTGAAAAAAGCAATCAAGGTTGTAGCAGCGATCATTGAAAATGATGAAAATGAAATTTTATGTGCCTTAAGGTCCCCAGAAATGAGTATTCCGAATATGTGGGAGTTTCCAGGCGGTAAGGTAGAAAAAGGTGAAGACCTTTACGAAGCGATAAAAAGAGAAATTAAAGAAGAAATGAATTGTGTCATACATACAGAAGGAATATTTAATGATCATACACATGAATACGATAATTTCACAATTAATTTAATTGCAATAAAGGCAAAATTAATTGAAGGAACTCCAACTGCAACTGAGCATTCTAAGCTTGCCTGGTTTAAACGAGAAAATCTAAAATCTCTAGTTTGGGCACCGGCAGACATACCTGCGGTTGAACAATTGATTCAAGAATAAAAACCACGCGTGAGAACGCGTGGTTTTCTCTGCGGCTGAAAGCCTTTGTTGCTGACCAGACCCTAAAGGGCCTCTGAAAGGTTCGCCAAATGTACTACTTTTACTGGCCAGACCTCAAAGGC
>JAPSKD010000157.1 GCA_031177865.1 Bacillus sp. (in: firmicutes)
GTCCTGAGCCAGGATCAAACTCTCCAAGAAAGTTGATTAGCTCATAAAAGTTACGTTGGCTAGTTTCTATAGAAGAAACTAATATTTATTGTTGACGTTCTTGTTTGTTTAGTTTTCAAAGAACAACGTGTCACTTGTTTTTAGCGACAAATAATATTTTATCATATTCTCTTCACATGAGTCAACACATTTTTTAATTTATCATGTTGTTAATCACTCCGCGAAGGAACTTTCTTATATTAACATCGTATCAATAACAGTTCAATGTGAAATTTCTTCCAATTCCTCATTGCAGGATTGAAAAGAACAATCATTGTTCTTTTCATAATTATTCGCCTTTACTATCTTGCCACAATGTATTTCTATTGTGTATGGAATTGGAGTTATCCTCATTCATAAAGTAAAACCTGCTTAAATAGTGGATTAAGCAGGTTTCTTCTATATTATATTCACCCATGATAATTGTCCTTCTTTAATGGGAGGATATAGGATTCACCTTTTTCGTAAATCCCCAGTAATTTTTGAACGATACTTAATTTAGGAACAATACGAAAGACCATAAACGCTGTAACAATACTAATCATTGCCCCAACTAAGATATCTGCTGGGTAGTGAACCCCTACCCAAATACGGGAAATGCCAACAAGTAAAGCAAGCAGTATCCAGATAGCTCCTTTAGCGCCTCTAAATAACCATAATGTCATACAGAATGAAAAAAACAATATGGTGTGGTCGCTGGGAAATGAATTGTCAACCGCTTTTTCTACTAATTGATTTACGTTGGACAGTTCTGCAAACGGCTGGTGATTAGAATGAATTTTCCCAGCTATTTTTCCAAAGATCTCTGCGATAACAAATGTAATTGAGCCACAAATCACCATTATTCTATGGTGGTTTACCCGAGTAAACCAGAAAATAAGAACCGCTACTGCTAAGAAAATAACCATGTATTCCGCGATAAATACAACAGCAGGATTAACAATTGTATATTCTTTACCTAAATCATTAATCAGCCTAAATAAATTCTCATTCATAAAAAAGCCTCCTCCTCATTTTCACTATAAGAGGAGTATAAGACAATTACCCTTTATCAAAAAATTTCCTTTTCTTACATTTGCCTTACACATTTGTAAGGATAAAAATATATCTAATCATTTGAGAGATTTGCTTAATAAACCCTTCATCGCCTGATTTTTCACGAAGATTTATTAATGCTTTTGCATCTTCTCACACTACGTATCGGAGTTGGGCGGTCCCATTTGTTGCTGCTAGATAAACCATTTCCGCTACTTTATCTGGAGACATCATTTCCGCTTTCAATTTACCAAGTGCTTGCATTACCTGAACTCGGTATTTAGTTTATAATCTTCTAATTTATCATCAAAGTAGAGGTCAGAGGATCTTCTCCCAAAAGCAGTATTTACTGCACCAGGTTCAATTAATTTAACCATGATCTTTTGGGGTGCTAATTCACAAGATAATGCCTCGGAAAAACCTTCACCAGCAAATTTAGATGCGTGATAAACGGACATAAGAAGCAATGTAATTTTTCCACCCATAGAGTACATATTGATGACCATTCCTTTTTTATTAGCACGAAATGAAGTAAAATAGCGTGAGTCAAACACATTAATCCAAAACATTTACATCAAATTGTTTTCGAATTCTTTCTTCTGTTGCTCCTTCAAATATTCCCATTGAACCATGACCTGCATTATTAAGGAGAACATTAATTTCGCCGAAAGTATCTATCTCTATTTTTTTCGATTCCTGAATTGAATCTTTATCCTCTACATCAAGTCTAGTCACCAATATACCTTGAATGTCCTTTAACTTTGTTTATTCTCCGGAGAACGCATTCCAGCAATTACATTCCAACCTCTTTTTACAAAATAAAATGCTGTTGCACGTCCAATACCGGATGAAGCGCCCGTAATCAAAATAGTATTCATTAAGATCCTCCAAATTTTATTTATCACTCTATATTACTAGTTGTCTTAATGTACTATGTTGCGACATTAGTTGGAAATTCACACCAATCCCAGTTACTTTAGTATCGATGCATATTTACTTTAGCAGCAGCATACTGTTTGAAGAATGGAAAGGAGAATCACACCGATGGCTAACGAGGAAATAATAAAAAAGATTGAAAGCATTACTAATGCAAAGGTACGTAATATTGTAAGGGTTTGTGTGGAACAGGGCTGTCGCTTTAAGCCACATCCTAGCAATCCTAATTTAGTGAATTTGTTTGACCCTGCCAGAAGGAAGAATATTATCGGAGATATTAACCTATCCAGTTCTAGAGGATATTTCACACTTGAGGTGGAGAATGGACGTTTTAAGTCCTTTCGAAATGAAGTGATTGGATTAGATATAGATCAAGCAGAATTTGAAGAACGAGTGCTAAACCGTTTAAATCGATAAATGAAATAATCACCCAAAACGCTTGGAGCTATTTTTCCAAGCGTTTTTGCAGATAGTTCGTTTCAAATTCTGATAAAGGAAGAGGTTTGCTGAATAGATACCCCTGCGCCTCCTTACAACCCTGCCCTAAAAGAAAGGATACTTGTTCCTCTGTTTCGACTCCCTCTGCGATGACCTTCATTTTTAGAAGATGAGCCATTATTATCATCGTCCTCACAAGGGTATTGCTGTTAATATCATTGGGACATTCTCGAATAAAGGATTGGTCGATTTTTAGCTTATCAATTGGAAGCCTCTTAAGATAATTTAGAGAGCTATATCCCGTACCAAAATCATCTATACTTACCTTGACCCCAATTCTCTGTAATTCCAACAGTGTTTTTATCGAACGTTCAACATCCATCGTAATACTTTCCGTAATCTCGAGATCTAAATAATTTGGATTAAGCCCGGTCTCGCTTAAGGCAGCTTCTACAATTTCAACTAATTTACTATTACTATTTCCAAAAACTTCATCTTATAAAGAAATTCTAAAAAGAATAGTAGGCAGAAAAAAATAGCCTACCCTCATGGGAAAGGCTAACTTTTTCTATGAGCATGTGAATGATGACCATTAAACATTGAATGAATCCTTTATAGGATAGGTGAAAGTAACCTAGAGACGGATTCTTTAAGACGAACTTCCAAAGAACGTTTTTGGTAACCTTCAAACGTAAGTAACAAGGATACCTTAATATCCTCTTTAAAAGTTTCCGTTAGTTTTCTAGAGACTCCTTCATCATATAAAAAGGCATTTACTTCAAAATTGAGTCTAAAGCTTCGATAGTCAATATTGGCGGTTCCAACAGATGAGATTTCTTCATCAACAACGATCATTTTTGCGTGGATAAAACCATTTTTATAAATATAGACCTTTGCACCAACTTTTAATAATTCACTAACATGCGATAGAGTTGCCCAATATACAAACAGGTGATCAGGTTTATCAGGAATCATAATATTAACTTCCACTCCGGATAAGCAGGCAATTCGAAGGGCATCTAATAAACTTGTATCAGGTATAAAGTAAGGCGTTTGGATATAAATAGATTTCTTTGCGGACATAATCATTTTTATATAGCCATTCTTAATTTGTTGAAATTCAGAATCGGGTCCGCTGGTTACAATCTGAATTCCGATATTACCATGAGAAATATCTTCAGGGTATAGATTTGGAACATAGTCAACATCATGGTCATCTGATGCCTGATTCCAATCTAGAATGAAACGGGTCTGGAGAGCATAAACAGCCGTGCCTTGGATCCGTAAATGGGTATCCCGCCAATAGCCAAATTTCTTATTAAGACCTAAGTATTCATCGCCAACATTGAAACCGCCAACATAGCCTATTTTTCCATCTATAATAACTAATTTTCGATGGTTCCGAAAATTCATCCTGAGATTAATAAACCGCAATTTAGATGGGAAAAAGACCTCCACTTGACCTCCAGCTTTTCGTAATTCTTTAAATGAGCTTCTAGGCAAACTGCGCGAACCTAATTCGTCATACAAGATACGAACCTTTAACCCTTGTCTCGCTTTTGCAGTCAAAGCCTCGATTAATTTTTTTCCCAAATTATCATTTTTAATAATGTAATATTGGATATGAATATAATTCCTTGCAGCTTTTATATCTTTAAACAACTGATTAAATTTTTCTTCACCGTCTGTAAAAATCTCAACAGCATTGTCCTCTGTTAAGATAGCTTGATTATTAATCATGTGCATGTAAATCAAATCATGGTTATTCCTTGTGACATCATTGCGATAATAAAATTGATTCAGTCGAAGGTTGGTCAATTGCGTATCTAATGCTTTTTCAAAACCTGTCTTTTTGAGATCATCCCATTGGAAAAGCCTTTTTCGACTTAAATTTTGTCCCAATAATAGATACATCACAAATCCTAAGATTGGGATGAAAAATAGAACCAATAACCAGGCCCATGTAGAACCAACGTCCTTTCTTTCTTGGAAAATGACAACGAGGGCCAACATGATATTCAATACAAGCAGTAAGCCTAATAATATAGACGTAATATTCATGGCCAAAACCCTCTCAACCGACATAAAAAATACTTTAGCCGACTTCTCTGTAGATTTACTTGTATTTATACTAGTATCTTCTTCTTTTTCTCTGCCATCCAACGAAGACGATAAGGAGAATGGATATAAGTATATATATATAATTGGAATATTGGTCCATTCTTTCCACAACGACTTCCCAATTTTCTCCTACACTTGCTCCAAGATTTATTAACATTGTATTCCAAATGATGGTGCCCATGGTTGTGAAACTGATGAATAGCCAGAAATTCATTTTCGCCATTCCTGCAGGAATTGAGATTAGGCTGCGGATGAGAGGAATGAAGCGGCAGAAAAAAACCGTCCAAATACCATATTTGTCAAACCATGCATCAGCACGGTAGAGGTCCTCCTTTTTTAAACGTAGAAATCTCCCATACCGTTCAACCACCACTTCCAATTTGTTTACATTTAGTATGGCGCCGAGTTGGTAAAGGATGACAGCACCAAACACAGAACCTAACGTAGAAGCAGCTATAACTCCAAGGACAGTCAGATTGGTTTGAGCAGTCATATATCCCCCAAATGTTAGAATTACTTCAGATGGGATAGGAGGGAATATATTTTCAAGCGCAATGAGGAGAAACACTCCCCAGTACCCAAACTGTTCTATAAATTCTTTAATCCATAATTCCATACTAGCCTCCATTGATTGAAAAATAACGTTTATAGTTTTACGTTTAGCTACCGGAAAAGTTTCAAATTGGGTCGTCTTCTTCTAATTACTATATTTTTTACAGGTAAAATTAAAACCAATTTTCAACGAAAAAAAGCATTTGAGAGTTCAAATGCTTTTGTGTTTCGCAGATATATTTGGTTTATCGCAGATATATGGTTCACAATCTTTCCTAGAGTATCTTTAAAGCTTTTTCGATAGGAACTTCACCAGAAACCAGGTCAAATGACTGATAATATGTACTTTCTTCTGTTAAGGAATGGACAATGGTTTTTGCCACATCTTCACGTGATATCTTCCCGCTTCTTATATCACTAGCAACTGTGATCATCCCGGTTCCTGGCTCACTCAATAGCCCGCCTGGACGGATGATCGTGTAGGTTAGTTGGCTTTGTTCAAGCATTTTGTCTGCATAGTATTTTGCCGCATAATATGGAAGCATTTTCTCATGCCAGTTTTCTCTTCTGTGTGCCTGAATCGCGCTGACCATAATGAAGCGTTTAATTCCTACAATCTCTGCTGCTTCAATTGTTTTCACAGCACCATCAAGATCAATTAGCAGTGTTTTATCATATCCCGTATGCCTGCCAGAACCTGCAGTGAATACGATGGCATTACAGCCTCTTGCAGCCTGAGCAATATCTTCGACACTTTGTTCTAAGCAGGCAACTGCTACTTCAATATCAAGTTTTTTAAAAGCCTCTGCTTGTTCTTCCTTCCTGACCATAGCTTTGACAGTATGTTCATGACTGCCCCTGAGTTGATTAACAAGAAGTTTTCCAACCTGCCCATTAGCTCCAACCACTAATACGTTCATCGCTGTTTGCTCCTTACCTTGTTTACGACTATTATTTCATAGTGAGAACAACTTATTCAAAAATCCTAAATTGGTAGGGTAAACTGCCAGGCAACACCGTAATTTCAACAATTACATACACAACTAAAATAAATAACCAGCAAACGCTAAAAAACTGCACCTTAACGATGCAGTTATCGAATCCTATTGTTTTTCTCTGGGATCATACAGTTACCATCCACACAGCTTGCATCTTCTGCACTAATTGTGGAAAGGTCCTGAAATACGGGAGCTGGATTTTCTTCTTCCCATACTTTTTGAAGTGCTCCTGCAAAGGTTGAAGTTGGCTGCGCACCCGAGATCGCGTATTTTTGGTTAATGATAAAAAACGGTACTCCGGTAATTTGATACTGTTGAGCAATCGATTGATCAATACGGACATCGTTTGCATACGCCTTTTCGTCTTGAAGAATCTTTAAAGCCTCTCCGCGATCAAGCCCTGATGCCTCCGCGATATCCGCTAACGTTTCGGTGTCACCTACATTTTTCGATTCTGTAAAGTAGGCATAAAGAAGTTTTTCTGTAATTACCGATTCTTTACCCTGAGTTTTTGCGAATTTCGCCAATCGATGGGCATTAAATGTATTGGTTGGCTTCATGTTATCAAAATTAAACGTCAGACCAACAGTAGCTGCTTGCTGGCCAACATTTTGGTTCGCTTGCTTCGCTTGTTCAATACTCATTCCGTATTTTAAAGCTAATGCTTCATGTATACTTTTACCGCTATATGGCGGCGAGTTAGGATCCAACTCAAAGCTTTTGAATTCAACTTCCACACTGTCTCTATGTGGAAATTGAGAAAGTGCCTCCTCCAAACGACGTTTCCCTATATAACAAAATGGACAGACAAAATCAGACCATATCTCAATTTTCATGGTTACACCTCATTTTTCTACGATTCTTTCTTATAGTATCACAGCCTTGAAAAAAACTTAAAAATCATGCTTATGTAAAATTACCTACGTAATAGGCTTACTTAGTTTTAACACGATATCTACACAAAACCTAATAATATCTACACACTTTACCGGATATCTACACACTTTCATCTTATATCTACACACATTCTGAAAATATCTACACAGTTTTGGAATATATCTACAAATCAACGAAACGCCCCCATTATGGAGGCGTTTTTCTTCATCTATTGCTTAAATTCAGGTTCTTTACCACTTAACCAATTCTCAAAGTACTCCTTTGCTTCTGGTCCAAGGTCTTCTGAGAATACGGAGATGAAATCACTTCCTGTTGCAATTTCATATTGATATTTTTTAAAATAATTTTGAAGCAATTGATCCATTTTCTCTTTGCCTATTACTTTTTCAAGGTTTTCCAGCATTAATGCACCCTTTTGATAGATAAGCTGAGAGTAGGAGCCAATATCATTAAATTTATCAACGGGACTCCCTATAAATAAGCCGCGTCTTTCATGGACCTCCGTTCCTACTGTCATGTACTTTCTCATCTCTAAATCTCCGGAACCATGTTCTGGATATTCCTCTAACATAAATCTCGTGGTTGAGTAGGTTGCCATCGCCTCATCCAACCACGGCTCCTTTACTTCGTCATTCCCGACCATTCCATACCACCATTGGTGCGCGGTTTCATGAACGACTGAGCCAATTTCCGTTTCATTGCTTTCAAGGATATTTTTTGGAAGGTATATTAATCCTGGAAATTCCATTGCTGTAAACATACCAGTCCGAACGATATCATATTCAGGATATGGATATGGTCCATAAACTTGACTAAAATAAGATAATGCCTTAATCCCTGCTTCATGATTTTTCTTCGCTGCCTCTTGGCTGTCACTCGCTAGATACCATGTATTCACAGTTGTTTCTCCTACTTGATCTGATAACTTTTGGTAGGAATCATCCATAATCACCATCGCAAAGTCCCGCACATTTTCAATTGTGGTATTGTAAGTCACGGAGTCATCCTGTTCTAGTACACCCTCTTCTTCCTTACCGGTACTTGTGATTTTATAATTGCTGGGTACGGTTACCTGGACATTGTACTTTCCAACCTGACTATAAAAAGGATCTCCTACAGCATGATACGGGTCTGTTACCCAGCCTACCACATCATATACAGCCTGAATGGGTATCCAATTTCCTAGCCAAATTGCATTCTCATCATAGGAAAATCGGCCATTATTCTTGGGAACCTTCATTGTAAATTTCAATACTAGGTCAATCGTTTGACCCTTTTTCCAATCGTCCAACGGTATTTCAAGGACGGTATCTTTGATTTCAAAACTTCCTTTCGTTCCATCTACCTGAACTTCTGTAACCTCCATCGATCCAGGTTCAGAATTCTCATCAATAATTTGACGCCAGAATCCACCTAACAGATCGACATCCTCACGGAACTGATTGGGGTAAACGTGAAAGTAAATATTGTCCTGTTTTTTTCCGGTATTGTTTGTCGATTTCACCTTAAGTGTGCCTGTTAACGTTTTCTCCTCTACATTAACGGTTACCGTAGAATCGTATACTGTCGGAATGGTTTCCTTGACCTCCGTAGGTTGATTCTTATTTGTTCCTGCTGTCTCCTTTGAATTGTTTTCTTTACATCCTGCCGGGAATACCGTAAAAGCTATCAAAATAGCAGTTAGCCAATAGCCTCTCCCCTTTTTGATTTCCCCTTTGATCATAATGGCCTCCTATCATCCATTTTTCACTCAAATTTTAGACGTCCTTTTTCAGAAAGAGTTTCAAATTTAAGTCATAAAAAAATCCCCAAAAACAATGCCAGGGGACCCTTCGATTATGCGTCTTTTTGTCTAGTTTTTCTAAGTACAAGAAAAACATACGAAATTACTGCACCCATTGAGGAGATTATGATAACCAGCCCCATTGGGATCGCCGATTGTTCGCCTCCAATGCCAACTAAAGGGGATGTTATACCACCAAATGCAAAGGAAAGTACACCAAGGAGTGCTGAGGCACTGCCTGCATTTTTGCCTTGCTTTTGCATTGCAAGAGAAAATCCGGCTGTATTCACAATACCTACACTGGATACCACCAGAAATAATGGAATTAATATCATCCATAAATTTGCTTGAACTAAAAGAAGAATGAGCAAGGCCACACTTCCGAAAAAGGACATTCCTAATCCCAAGTGTAATAGTTTTGATTCTGGGATCCTTCCTGCTAATCTGCCCGTTGTCTGGCTGGCAATCATAATCCCTAACCCATGAAGTGCAAAAATCAGACTGAAAATTTGCGGCGAAGCCCCATATATGTCCTGCACCACAAAAGGGGAACCTGACATGTAGGCAAACATTGCGCCAGTAACGAGCGCTTGCGAAAAGGCATAACCAATGAAACTAGGGTCAAAGATAAGTTTCCGAAAGGTCAGCAGGGTATTTTTGAGTCCACCGTGTAATCGCCTCTCATTGGGTAGTGTTTCATGTAACCCCAAAAGGACTACGATAAACATTGCACATCCGATTACGCCTAGGACAATAAATACACCTTGCCACGGAACGAACCTTAGGAGCTGAGCACCAGCCACTGGAGCTAGAATAGGAGCTGCACCGTTTACTAAAGATAGAAGCGCAAAGAATCTAGTTAATTCCGTTCCAGAATATAAATCGCGTACAATCGCCCTCGAGACAACCATCCCGACTGAACCCGCCAGCCCTTGTATAAATCGCAGCAGAATAAATGTCCAAATTGAAGGACTAAATACACATAAGAACGATACGACAGTATAGATGACCAAACCAATTAAGAGCGGTTTCCGTCTCCCGTTAATATCACTGATTGGTCCAGCAAACAGCTGACCTAAAGATAGTCCTAGCAGGAAAAACGTCAGACTAAGTTGAATAAAAGACGGGCTCGTATAAAAGTAATCTGCTAATATGGGTAAAGCGGGTAAATACATGTCAATAGATAATGGAGCAAAGGCTGCTAAAGAACCTAGCACCATCGCAATCCATAATCGCCTGGAACGTGTGATGGTTCCTGAATTACCAATTGAATTATCTAAAGAAGAACCCAAAGTTGTTTCATGCCCTTCGTTGTTTCATTTGTTTTTAATTTTCTAATTATTGATACAATAAATCAAATGTTTAACCTTAGAAACTAAAATTTTCCTCTACCCATATGGAAAGAATGAAAACAATTGATCCAAGTGAAAGGATTTTTTGACGAATAAATAGAATATTAATCCAACTTGTTATTTTTTCAAAAAATTAAAAATAATTATATAGAAGAGGTTTTCCTTTATGAAAGAATGGACAAAAGAAATTGAAATTAATGCTTCTATCGAAAAGATTTGGGATTTGTTTGACGGTTCGCTAGAAAAGATGCAAAAAATTATGCCGCAGGTCGTTGGTCATACACCAGTAAAAGTGACGGAAGAAGGCGTCGGAACAATCTATCGTCAGCAGTATAAAGAAGGTAAACGGATTGAAGAGTATGATGTTGAAACATTAGAATATTTGAATACACCTGACCATAAGAAAATGAAAGTTGGATTTACCTTAGCCAATATTTTTGAAATTACAGCAGCCTATGAAGTAACAAAAATAAATGAACATAAAACAAGTTTTAAATACACAACCACTAATAAACCATTAAAAGCGATATTTAAATTATTCTTATGGTTTGCCGGTGATAAGACGGTAGTTAAATTTGTAGAGAGGGTTAAGGAATTATCCGAAGAGGAAAGTGCTTTAGTGAAATAAGGAAAGGAGCCTAGAATGGTAGATTATCGTTTCTCACATCGAATAAAGGTGCGTTATTCGGAAATTGATGGGCAAAAGATTGTTTTTAATTCACATTACTTAACATATATTGATGTAGCCGTCACAGAATATTTCCAGCAGCTTCTTCAACACGATGAACAGTTTGATTATGTTCTAGCAAAATCGACACTCGAGTATAAACGATCAGCCTTTCTAAATGACTGGCTCACGGTTTGGTGCAGGATGGACAGAGTTGGTCACAAAAGCATGACGATGAATTTTTTGATTACGAGAGAAGATGAACTGGAGCCAGTTCTCCTGGCTGAAATTATTTACGTCAGCGTTGACCGCGAAACAATAAAACCCTGGCCTGTTCCTGATTTTATTAGAGAACGAATTGAACAATTTGAACTTGAGTATAAGTAACGAAAAAATTCCCCATTTTTTTAAATGAGGAATTTTTTCTTATTGATACAGACTCCTCCCCTGCTTCATCAAGCTGATACAGGTAGCTTAACGGTGTTGGCTCACCCCAGGATATCGATGATAAACTTTCCGGTATGTTAACCCCTAAGACAGGTGCA
>JAPSKD010000158.1 GCA_031177865.1 Bacillus sp. (in: firmicutes)
TTCAAGAGGCCTTATGCTCTAAACGTAGTTTATCCGCAACCATAGCAATAAACTCTGAGTTTGTCGGTTTAGCCTTGGACATGCTTACGGTGTACCCGAATAAAGAGGAAATGGAATCGATATTTCCACGGCTCCATGCTACCTCAATTGCATGACGAATAGCACGTTCCACACGGCTGGCTGTTGTATTATATTTCTTTGCAATATCTGGATATAATACCTTCGTAATAGATCCTAGTAATTCAATGTCATTGTAAACCATTGAAATGGCCTCACGTAAGTATAAATATCCCTTAATATGCGCGGGAACACCAATTTCGTGGATAATACTTGTAATGCTCGCGTCTAGATTTCTTGGTTTGTGTTCAGTATGCTGACGGTAATTTCCTGCAGGGACCTTGCGGCTAACCTGACTGCTTTTACCACTAACCTGACGGATATGATTTCCTAAATTCTCCATATCAAATGGCTTTAATATAAAATAGGAAGCCCCAAGCTCTACTGCCTTCTTTGTAACGTCTTCTTGACCAAATGCAGTCAACATAATAACGTTTGGAATAGCGCCTTTTTTCAACTCTCTTAAGCGCTCTAGAACGGCTAATCCATCTAGATGAGGCATAATAATATCTAAAACAAGTACATCCGTATCTGTTGATTCAAGAAGATCTAAGCAATCTTGACCATTATGAGCAATACCTGCAATCTCCATATCATCCTGGGACGAAATATAGTCCTCTAATAACCCCACTAATTCCCTATTGTCGTCAACGACACATACTTTAATTTTTTTCAACTTTATATCCTCCTCAAATCCAAATGGGTCATATCTCTATTTATCATTTATCTTTATTCTCTTAATTCTATTCTAAATTAGAAATTCGACAATGCAACTAAAATTCCTCTAGTTTTTTTAATATTTCTTAAAATAGTGATAAAATCTTATCTTTTCTTTGTTTTCCTTTAAGTTTCGACTAAATTCGCATATATGCCTTATTATTCCATTCTTTTGTCGAATAATCTTAGGCAAAACAAAATAGGCGTGTATCGCCTATTTTGTTTTTGCTCTTAGAATTGTCTAACTGCAGTGCCTAGGGGCTTGGGGTTATAAGTCAATCCGGCGATAAGGTTAAAGAACAACCTTCTCGCCCGGCTCGCCTTATGCCTGTCGCCCCTAGGAAAAAATGAACTGCTTTTTTCCCCGGACAAGGCGCTTTCGCTTTTCGTTTTAACTTGCTTTTTCCTGCGGTTTTTCATATATGTTAATTCCTGCTTCACTTAACATCCATTCAATGTGTACTCCATAACCAGAGGTTGGATCATTGACAAAGACATGTGTTACGGCACCAATCAGCTTTCCATCCTGGATAATAGGACTTCCGCTCATACCTTGAACGATTCCACCAGTTTTTTCTAGAAGCCTTGGGTCAGTAACTTTTAAAACCATGCCTTTCGTTGCTGGAAATTTCTGCGGGATAGTGCTGACAATTTCAATTTCAAATTCTTCAACCTTGTCATCATTTACAACCGTTAAGATTTTGGCCGGCCCTTCTTTTACTTGATGAGAAAGAGCAATTGGCAACGGTTTATCCATAATACCGTTCTTTAAATCTTTATTTAACACTCCAAATATGCCAAATGGACTATTTTTTGTGATGTTTCCGACAATTTCACGGTCTGAAGAGAAACGTGCAAGCTTTTCACCAGGATCACCATTACTTCCTTTTTCAATAGAGGTAACAGTTGAACGAACGATTTGACCATCTTCAACAACAATTGGCTTCTTCGTGTCCATATCAGATATTACATGCCCTAAGGCACCATATTTTTTCGTTTGCGGATGAACAAAAGTCATAGTTCCAATACCGGCTGCTGAATCACGAATATATAATCCAAGCTTGTAGGAGTTTTCTCCCTTATCTTTTAGTGGAGTAAGTTTCGTTGTGAACTTACCACTTTCCCTGCTAATAACCATATCTAATGCTTGCCCGCTTTGTCCTGCATTTTGTACAAAGGGAGCTACGTCTGTCATTTTTTCAATTTTGTTTCCATTGATTTCGGTAATGATATCACCAATTTTTATTCCTGCAATTTCTCCAGGTGACTTTTTTCCATCTTCGGTATTAACCAAATGGTGACCTACGACCAATACGCCAACCGTGTTTAATTTAACACCAATGGACTGTCCGCCTGGCTGGACTCGGAAATCCTTTAAGACATTTACATCGACCTTTTTTACGGGAATTCCTGCAAATTCTAATAACATTTCATCTTTTCCGTTTTCAGTAGCTGTCAGGGAAACTTGATTTTGATCTTGTTCAAGTGTGATATTTGGATTGTGAGATACTAATGAGGCTGATACCGGTACAGCCTTTTGGAAAGTATAATCTTGTCCTTCAAAGACTGTAATGGTCTTTGGTATATCAAGGTATTGCTGTAATGGCTGAAAAAATAAAACGCTGATTAATGAAACAAGGAGAATTCCACCAATGATCTTTCTAATTATTTCTAACTTCAAAATCTTCACTCTCCTCGCTTCTGTTTCACACTATATCGAAATGGCTACATCTTTAATTTTGCCTGCATCAGCGCCATTTATAACCTGATACAACATAAAAAAGCTCCCCTAATTGGGAAGCTTTTCAATTTTTTTATTTTCCGAAGCTAAAAACAACAATTCTTCAGCATGTTTTTTAGTTAGATCCGTAATTTCAGCACCTGAAATCATGCGGCCAATTTCCTTTATTTTCTCTTCGATACTAAGTGGACTTACTGAAGTTTTTGTACGTCCTCCTTCAGTAACCTTAGAAATGAAAAGATGAGTATCAGCCATTGCAGCTACTTGTGGCAAATGAGAAATACATAATACCTGAGAATCAACAGCTACATTATAAATTTTTTCGGCAATGGACTGCGCTACTCTGCCGCTTACTCCCGTATCCACCTCATCAAATATTATCGAGGTAACTCCTTGATGTTTTGAAAAAATACTCTTTAGCGCCAGCATGATTCTTGACAGCTCCCCGCCAGAGGCAATCTTAGATAATGGCTTTAACGGTTCACCAGGATTGGTGGAGATATAGAACTCCACGTGATCGACTCCGTTTTTTGAAAAATGAGGTAATATCGATTCAAACCGAATTTCGAACACCGTTTTTGCCATGTAAAGCTCTTTCAACTCATTATGTATTAAGGTAGTGAGTTTATCAGCCCAGCGTTTTCTAAGCTCGGTTAACTGCTTAGCCTCTAAAGTTAAATCCTTTTTAATGGATGTTAATTGCTTCTCTAATTGGCCAATATGTGTTTCTTTATTTTGTAATGTTTCAATTTCTTCTTCAATTTTAGCGGCATATTCTAAAATTTCTTCAATCGTTTTTCCATATTTCCGCTTCAATTGATTAATTTCATTTAATCGTTCTTCAATCTCATTTAAACGCTGCGGGTCATATTCTAATCCGTCTAGCTCATTTCTCAATGCACGAGAAGCATCTTCCAATTGATAAAAGCAGTTCATAACGGATTCATATATATCCTTATAAGAGGAATCCAATGCAGCAGCATCTTCAAGCTGCCCCATTACCATACTAATCCAATCAAGCCCCTTTTGTTCTCCTGTTAAAGCATTATAACTGGATTGAACCGCTTCAAATACGCGCTCGAAATTCGCAAGTTTTCTTTTTTCTTCAAAGAGTTCTTCATCTTCTTTAAGCTTTAATTTTGCATTTTGAATCTCATCAAACTGAAATTGAATGAGATCGAGGCGATGTGCAGTTTTTTGCTCATTTTCACTTAACGATTTAAGCTTCTGGGACGTTTGTTCATAGCGGTGAAACACTTCCTGGTATTCTGCCAGTGACTGAGAAATTTCTTCAAATCCATATTGGTCGAGCAAGAGTAAATGCCTGCTTTCATCCATTAAGTCTTGGTGTTCGTGCTGGCTATGTATATCGACTAGGGTTGATCCTACTTCGCGAAGAGTCGATATGGTCACTAGCTTTCCATTAATTCTGCAAACACTTTTGCCTGAACGTGAGATATCTCTTCGTAAAACAACCATTCCTTCTTCAATTTCAATTCCAAACTCAAAAGCCTTTGAATGACAAGGGTGATGCTCATCAATTTGGAAAAGACCTTCAATCTCTGCTTTTTCCTCTCCATGCCTGACAAACTCAGCGGAACCTCTGCCACCTACTAGCAGGTGGATAGCATCAATAATAATGGATTTCCCTGCACCTGTTTCTCCTGTTAAAACGGTCAGCCCTTTGTCAAAAGATATGGAAAGGGCCTCAATGATAGCAAAGTTCTTAATCGATAATTCTGATAACAAGGTATACTCCCCCTATTAAAGCATGTCAAGGAACCGGTTAGTGATTGTCTCTGTATCCTCTGGAGTGCGGCAAATAATTAAAATCGTATCGTCACCACAGATGGTTCCTAGTACCTCTTCCCAATCAAGGTTATCTAACAAAGCACCAATAGCCATAGCATTACCAGGCAGACATTTCATTACCAATAAATGACCTGCGGAATCTATGCGAACAAAGGCATCCATTAATGATCTTTTTAATTTTTGTAATGGATTAAACCGTTGATCCGCTGGAAGGCTATATTTGTATCGCCCATCTAACAACGGAACTTTAACCAGATGCAGTTCTTTAATGTCTCGAGAAACTGTTGCTTGAGTCACATTAAACCCAGCACTTTTTAATTCATCAACCAGTTCATCTTGTGTTTCAATATCATTAGCAGTGATAATTTCTCTAATTTTTATATGACGTTGACCTTTATTCAATCCATTCACCCCGTAATCATCAAAAACATTTACGTATTTTGTACAAAAATGTCGCTTTACCCATATGTTAGCCCATTTTGCCAAGGAAGTACAATTATTATTTTGCGAAAAAAAGGTCCAAATCAAAAAGGAAGGAAAAGCATAGGCTTATCCTTCCACATCTTGTTTAGATTTAAATTCATAATGCGCATCTTTCACAATTTGCACCGGCTCGGCTGGCAATTGATTTTGACCGGCTTCCTGCTCTCCCATCCATTTAAGGTGAAGGAGAAACTCAATATTTCCATCTCCACCGGTAATCGGAGAAAAGGATAAATTAACAGCATTAAATCCTTGTTCAAGAGCAAAATCAACAATTTTATTGACAACCTGTAGATGTACTTTTTCATCACGTACAATACCTTTTTTCCCAACTTGCTCCCGGCCTGCTTCAAATTGGGGTTTAACAAGTGCCACAATATCACTACCAGGTACAAGCAGCGTTTTTAAGACAGGTAATATTAATTTTAATGAAATAAAAGAAACATCTATCGTTGCAAAATTAGGCATTTCACCTGCTAAATCTGCAGGTGTTACATATCGAAAGTTAGTTCTTTCCATTACCACTACTCGTTCATCCTGACGCAACTTCCAAGCAAGCTGATTATAGCCTACATCCAAGGCATATGACATTTTTGCACCGTTCTGTAGGGCACAATCAGTAAATCCTCCGGTCGAAGCACCAATATCAAGCATAATCTTATCCTTAACTGAGACATCAAAAACCTTTAATGCCTTTTCTAATTTAAGACCACCTCGACTGACGTAGGGAAGTACATTTCCCTTTATCATTAGCGGGATATCTACTTTTACTTTCTCGCCAGGCTTATCTAACCGTTCTTCGTTCGTATAAACAAGTCCTGCCATGATTGAACGTTTTGCTTTTTCTCTCGTTTCTGCTAATCCTCTTTCAACTAATAACACATCTAATCGTTCTTTGTTCTTCATGATTTATGCCCTTTGTTGTTTTCTTCGTGCGAGTATGGTCATTCTTTTTACAACCTCTGAAGTAGTCATACCAATTTCTTCTAGAAGGGACGTTACATCACCATGTTCGATAAATTGGTCAGGTATCCCCATTCGATCGATTGCTTGATTGTAATATCCTTTTTCATGCGCATATTCAAGAACATAACTTCCAAAGCCGCCCTGTAGTACCGCTTCTTCTATGGTCAGAATAGGGATATTAGTTGTGAATAACTCATTGAGCATCTTTTCATCTAACGGCTTGATAAAACGAGCATTTACTACTTTTACTGAAATACCTTGTTTCTCAAGCGTTTCTGCAGCTTCTAGCGCCATTGGTATTGTGGTACCAAACGTTAAGATTGCTGCGTCCTCGCCATCCTTCAAAACCTCCCATGTACCGATTGGAATGCTCTTGAATGTTTCATCCAGCGGTACACCCAATCCATTACCTCTTGGAAATCTCATCGCAATCGGACCATCATCATAGGTCATCGCAGTATAAACCATATGCTGCCCTTCGTTTTCATCTTTAGGCATCATTAAAACCATATTAGGGACATGTCTTAAGAAGGCTATATCGAAAACACCTTGATGTGTCTCACCGTCTGCCCCTACTAATCCTGCACGATCAATTCCGATAAAGACATTTAAATTTTGGCGGCAAATATCATGAACAACCTGGTCATAGGCTCGTTGTAAGAAGGTTGAGTAAATCGCTAAAAAGGGTTTCATATTTTGAGTCGCCAATCCAGCAGCAACAGTAGCTGCATGCTGTTCTGCTATCCCTACATCAAACATTCTCTCTGGAAACTCACTAGCAAAGCCCTCTAGCTTTGACCCAACTGGCATAGCAGGCGTTATCGCGACAATCCTCTCATCTTCACGAGCAAGCTTGCGAACTGTTTCACTTACTAAACTGCTCCAGGCTGGAGGGGCTTTGTCAGACTTAACAAAGGCTCCTGTGTCCATCTTATAAGGTCCCGTACCATGCCAAGTACCTTTTTTATCACTTTCCGCAGGGTGAAAACCTTTCCCTTTTTTCGTGATGACATGAAGAAGGACCGGTCCTTCCGTTTTTTTGGCATACCGGAAGTTTTCAAATAAAGCTTCAAAATCATGCCCATCAACCGGACCTAAGTAAGTAAACCCCATCTCCTCAAAGAACATGCCCGAAACAAATAGATATTTAAGACTGTCTTTCACACGTTCCGCAGTTGCTGCCAGTTTCCCACCAACAGCTGGTACTTTTTTCAATAGCAATTCTAGCTCGTCTTTCACCCATTGATATTTACCAGCTGTACGTAATTGACCTAGGATATTATGAAGAGCACCAACATTTGGTGCAATGGACATTTCATTGTCGTTCAGAATAACAATCATATTCTTTTTTTCATGGCCAATATGGTTTAATGCTTCTAACGCCATTCCTCCGGTTAACGCACCATCTCCAATGATAGGTACGACAAAGGAACTCTCTTTTTTTAAGTCTCTAGCTATGACCATCCCCATCGCAGCTGAAAGGGAGGTTGAACTATGCCCTGTTTCCCAAACATCATGCTCGCTTTCGATTCTTTTTGGGAAGCCGCACAGTCCTTTAAATTGACGCAATGTATCAAATTCACAAGCTCTGCCTGTAAGAATTTTATGAACATAGGACTGATGTCCTACATCCCAAATAAATTTATCTTTAGGACTGTCGAAACATTTATGTAAGGCAATTGTTAATTCGACAACCCCTAAATTCGGTCCAATATGGCCTCCAGTAACAGACAGCTTTTCAATTAAGAATTGGCGTATTTCTTGACTTAAAACCTCCAATTCTTGATTTGACATCCCTTTTAAAAAGGAAGGGTCTTTTATTGATAACAGATCCATGTTTGGACCACTCACTTTCATACTTTTTCTTTCCGTACATATTTAAAAATAGCCGCTAACACAAAAAAGTGGTAACGGCATTAACGACGTTTTCTACATTGACAACAATTATAACACAATTACGTAGTTGTTCAAATACCAGTTATTTAGTGGTCCCTTGATGCTATAAGGTCAGCGATTTCATTAAGTAGTCGTATGTTAAGTCCTGTCTTTTCTAAGTATTGTTTAGAAAGGTCCAATTGCTGTCTTAACGCTTTCTTCGCACCTTCCATGGACAATAGCTGCGGGTAGGTGCTTTTCTCGTTAGTGGAATCACTTCCAACAGGTTTACCTAGTAACTCTTGATTTCCTTCTAAGTCGAGAATGTCGTCTTGTATTTGAAAAGCAAGTCCTAGATGATGGGCAAATGCGGACAGGTTTTCTAGTTGAGTTTGATTTGCTCCACCTAACAATGCACCTGCTATAACGCTGAATTTTAATAGCTTCCCTGTTTTATGAATGTGGATATACTCAAGCTCTTCAATGGAGAGAGTTTTTCTCTCTCCTTCCATATCTGCCACCTGACCACCCACCATTCCTTCGCTCCCTGCAGCTTTGGCCATCTCCATAACCAATTGAAGTTTGGTTTCACTAGACGCAAATTCGTTAGGAGTTTGTCCAATTACCTGAAAGCTGTAGGTCAATAGTGCATCTCCCGCTAAAATGGCGATTGCATCTCCAAACACTTTATGATTCGTAGGCTTGCCTCTTCTAAGATCATCATTGTCCATACTTGGCAAGTCATCATGAATTAATGAATAAGTATGAATCATTTCAATTGCGGCGGCTGCCATTAGACCGATTTTTGGATCTTTTTCAAAAGCAGCAAGCGTAGCAAATACGAGTAAAGGACGGATTCTCTTTCCGCCTGCTTCAAGAGAATAATGCATCGCTTCTTTAATAATAGGAGGTGCATTCAGCTTTTCCACCAAGGTTCGAAGCTCTGATTCAAGCAGTTTTTTATGTTCTTGTGTAAAAGCATCTAGAACTTTAGTAGTCAAAGCCTATTCCTCCTCTTCAATCGTGAAGTTTTGTTTACGTCCGTCCTCCGTAATTATCTGTGTTAATTGTTCTTCAACATTTTTCAGCTTATCATGACAAAGCTTTGACAGCTCCATTCCCTCTTTATAAAAGGCAATGGCCGCTTCGAGTGGGACATCCCCTTCTTCAAGCTTATCCACAATTTGCTCGAGCTTATTCATTGCTTCCTCAAAGGAAATCTTTTGTTCATTACTCACGGTTTTCGCTCTCCTTTATGTTCTGTACATTACAGAGAAGGCTACCATCTGTTAATTGAATTTGAAGTGGTTCGTTCTCTTTTACTTGTTTAACGCTTTTTATTAATACATTGTCTTCAGAATAGACGAGACTGAATCCTCGTTCCATTATTTTTAACGGGCTTAAGGCTTGAAGTGTTGCGAGGATTCTTTCGAATTCTGTTTGTTTCTTCAAGAAGATTTGTCCCATTGCACGTTGAATGTCTTTTTTAGAACGCTCAAATCTAACCTCTGCATCTCGTAATGCTACTTTTGGATGGTTACGAATGAGTCGGTTATGTATAGTTTCGTACTTAGACTTTTTTAAATCAGTCAATCTAGCAGCACCACGTACAAGAGATTCTGTTAATTTATCCACCTGTTCAAGCTTTTGTTCGTAAAGGCGCTGTGGGTAACGAAATGCATAGGACTTTTGTGCACGCTCTAACCGTTGTTTTTCATATCGATATCTGCCGTTCATGGATTGCAGCATCCTCGTTTTCCGCTGAAGCAGTCTCTCCATTAATTCATCAATATGAGGAACGGCCAGTTCGGCGGCTGCTGTTGGTGTAGGAGCACGCATGTCTGCAACAAAATCGGCAATCGTAAAATCCGTTTCATGGCCGACCGCAGAAATAATAGGGATAGCTGATGTATTAATGGCCCTAGCCACTATCTCCTCATTGAATGCCCATAACTCTTCGATTGAGCCGCCTCCGCGCCCAACAATAAGTACATCTATCTCATTCATCTTGTTTGCTTTATCAATAGCCCGTGCTATCGAAGCTGCTGCATTCTCACCTTGAACAAGCGCTGGTAAAACAAGGATAGTTGTAATCGGATAACGCCTTTTAATAGTGGTGATAATATCCCTTATTGCCGCCCCAGTTGGTGATGTTATGACCCCTACTGTTTTTGGATAACTCGGAATGGGCTTTTTTTGTTCTATAGAAAATAGGCCTTCAGCTTCAAGTCTTTTTCTTAGCTGCTCGTATGCTAAAAATAATTCCCCAATTCCATCTGGCTGCATTTCTTTAATATAAATTTGATATTGACCACTTGGTTCATAGACCGAGACATCCCCTTTTACAACCACCTTCATCCCGTTTTCCGGTAAAAACTTCATGGTTCGGGATTGGCTTGAGAACATCACTGCAAGAATACGTGCTTTTTCATCCTTTAACGTAAAATACATATGTCCGCTTGAATGCTGTTTGAAGTTTGAGATTTCGCCTCTTACATGTACATCCTGCAAATGAGGGTCTGCGTCAAATTTTCTTTTTATGTATTTTGTTAATGCGAGCACAGATAAATACTTTTTCTCCTGCATAAAAACTCCTTTTTAGATCCGCAGCGTATTTTTTGCTGATTTAAGAGTGTTATACATGAGCATAGTAATAGTCATTGGACCTACTCCTTTTGGTACAGGAGTAATATAACCTGCCTTCTGACTTACTTCTTCAAACGCAACATCACCGCAAAGCTTACCTGCTTCATTCCGGTTTATCCCTACATCGATGACAACTGCACCTTCTTTTACATGATCAGCATTAATAAAGTTGGCTACCCCAACTGCGGCAACAAGAATATCAGCTTGAGATGTATGGTACTGTAAATCAATTGTTTTTGAATGACAATAGGTTACAGTAGCATGTTGATTTAGAAACAACTGACCAACAGGCTTTCCAACAATATTACTTCTCCCCACCACAACAACATGTTTACCGGCAACTGATATACCCATTTCTTCTAAGAGTACCATGATTCCATAAGGGGTACACGGTAAGAAGGCATCTTGCCCTGTCATCATTCTTCCAATATTTATCGGGTGAAATCCGTCTACATCCTTTAAAGGTGATATGGATTCAATGACTTTTGTTTCATCGATATGTTTTGGAAGTGGAAGCTGTACCAAAATGCCATGGATAGCGGGATCTACATTTAGTTCCTCTATTTTAGTTAGTAATTCTTCCTGGGTAGCCATTTCTGGTAATTCAATCAACACTGAGTGCATACCTAGGTCTCGACAAGTTTTTTCTTTATTTGTTACATATGTTCTTGATGCATGATTATTGCCAACAAGGATAACAGCAAGTCCCGGTGTAATCCCCAATTCCTTCAGTTTTTGGACCTCAGATGCAATTTCCACCTTCTTTTTTGCTGCTATTTCTTTTCCATCAATAATAGTTGCTGCCATGTCCTTCTCCTCCAATTCATTGTTAGTCATCTTACTTATAGTTTTTCTTTTACCTTCGAAAGGATCCCATTAATAAATCTGCTGGATTGTTCATCTCCGTAAATTTTTGCTATTTCTATCGCTTCATCTAAAATAACATTTTCAGGAATTTCATTACGGAAATATAATAACTCGTAAATCGCAATCCTTAAT
>JAPSKD010000159.1 GCA_031177865.1 Bacillus sp. (in: firmicutes)
TGATGGATTCAATTCAACAAAATATTGTCGATTCTTATAACAAAAATGCGATGGAAAGAGATTCTTATAGTTTCCAAGACTGGAAAGTCAAAGAACGAGAGATTTTCTTAGAAACATTAAAAACAAATAAATGCCGTAATCTTTTGGAGATTGGTGCTGGACCAGGAAGGACAGTCTTTATTTTAAAGAACAAGGTTTAAATACGACTAGTACCGATATCTCTCCAGAGATGGTCAAATTGTGTAAAGAGAAAGGGTTAAATGCGACAGTGATGAACTGTTCTGACCTTGATTTCCCTAATCATCACTATGATTCTATTTGGGGACTGAATTGTCTCCTCCATGTTTCAAAGAAGGACATTAAGCGTGTGCTGCTTGAAATCAAAAGAGTTTTAAAACCATCTGGATTATTCTATATGGGGGTTTATGGCGGGGAAAATCATGAAGGGATTTGGGAAGATGATTCGTATACTCCAAAGAGGTTTTTTTCTTTTTTTGAAGATGATTCGATTAAAGAATTATTGTCAGAGTTTTTTACAATTGAATATTTCCACGTAGTCCCGAAAGAAATAGTGGGTGGACCTTTTCATTTCCAGTCTATCATTTTGAGAAAGTAATTTTATCAGTCATACTTGAGAATATTTTACATCTCTTATATAGAGGTGTTTTTTTTATGAAAAAAAAGTTCATTTGGTCCATTATTGTATTTGTGTTTTTAATTGCATTTTATGAAGTGATAAAAATTAACGCTTCAATAGTAGAATTGAATAGCAGTTATCGCGTCGAAGTTCAATATAAAGGTAACGAAGATATTGAACTTGTTAATTTTAATATTCATCCTCATTACGACACTGATTTGCCAACACTAGACGAAAATGGCTATTACTTATATGAATGTAAAGATGAGTGTAATTTTTATGATAAAGAGTCTAAACTTCTGTTATTTATCATTTGGAAGGAAAAGAACCATTCAGTAGAGAATATGGATTTTATAGAATTGAAGAAAATGGAAAGAAATTAGTTTGGGGGAAAATAGGTCTAACAGTCTACTAATATGGTATAACTTTATTTTTAATTGCATATGATTACTGTACAAGCTATGATTTTTCATAGAAAATGAGATTTGTATAGGAGGTTTTTTAATGGATTTTATGAACAGAGTAGCACCAGAATTAAAAGAAATACTTACGGTTTTCCCGCCGCTTCGTCTTCCAGAGGGATTGGAGGCTGCAAGACAAGCACCAGCGATTCCTATTGAAAAACTTGAAAGCGTTAACATTGCTACACGGATCATACCCGGCGGTGATGGCCAGGATATGAAGGTTAAGATTTATGAACCAGTACCTAGAAATGAGTCAAAACTTCCAGCACTGTTGTTTATCCATGGAGGAGGTTACGTATTAGGAGATGCAGATGGTTCCGATGGAGACTGCCAACAGTTTGTACAGGAAGCACAGTGTGTTGTCGTTTCCGTTGATTATCGTCTTGCACCTGAACATCCATTTCCGGCACCACTCGAAGACTGTTATGCTGCATTGGTATGGATGACGAATGCAGCTGAAGAGTTGAATATTGATGTATCGCGTATCGCCGTGGCTGGTCAAAGTGCTGGTGGTGGGTTGACTGCCGCGTTAAGTTTGTTAGCCCGTGATCGTAAGGGTCCGTCCATCTCTTTTCAAATGCCATTGTACCCTATGATTGATGACCGTAATGTAACACCTTCCAGCTACGAAATTACAGACGAACGTGCAATCTGGAACCGTGGAAATAATCTAGCAGGTTGGCGGATGTATTTGGGCGAACATGCAAATGGAGAAATATCACCATATGCAGCACCGGCCCGTGCAAAAAATCTGTCCAACCTGCCGCCAACATTTACTTGTGTAGGTCAGTTAGATCCATTCCGTGATGAAACCATAGAATATGTAGCAAAATTGGCGCAAGCAGGAGTTCCTGTGGAATTCCACCTTTATCCAGGTGCTTACCATGGTTTTGAACTATTAAATCCTACTTCAGAAATAGGACAAAAAGCAAAAAATCAATATGTGCTAGCATTGAAAAAAGCGCTCCAGCCGCAACCTGAATCTGTAAGTATTTAATATAAAATCTAGTGCAATGGACGAGCTTTCGTCCATTGCGCTTTTTTATTTACAGTCGTAACATTAGAATATTAGATTAAATGAATGAGTTTTCAGTATTTTATTTGTAAATTGGGAGGAAACTTGATTGCTTGTTAATACAAAAGAATTTACGATCAATGGTTTACGGTATATTATCAGGTCTGCCATGGAGAATGACGCGAAAAGCTTGTCGGAAGTCCGATTGCAGATTGATGGTGAAACAGAGAATATGGATAGGGAACAAGGCGAGGCATACATAGATGAATCCGGCTTTAAACATGTTATTAATGAAGACACAGAACGGACTAACAACCTATTTTTGGTGGCTGAAGTGAATGGTAGAATAGTAGGTTTTTGTCGTTGTGAGGGGAACCTATTAAAACGCTCCGCTCATAAAGTAGAATTTGGTGTGTGTGTATTGAAAGACTACTGGGGTTATGAGATAGGAAAAAGGTTTTTAGAAGAGTCGATCAGGTGGGCAGACACAAATGGAATAAAGAAAATAAACTTGAATGTTTTAGAGACCAACGACAAAGCCATAATGTTATATCAAAAATATGGATTTGTAGTGGAAGGTACTTTAAAAAATGATAAATTGCTATCCGACGGAAATTACTATAATACCATTTTAATGGGAAGGTTGAATGTTTAAAGTGGATGGTTAATTTTTAGGTGGATTGGATGGTTAAAGAAGGTTCCAGTTGCGCTATGATATAAATTATAAAAGCACTAAATAAAAATACGAGGTGCAGCATGGAGATATTATCAGTTTTAGTTATATTAATCTTAATTATTGCGGTTGTTTCAACCCTGACTTTAATGGGGAAGCCGGACGAAAACTACAGCAGTTCTACAAAAAGAAATACAACAAACTTGACCTTAATATATGTAGTAATTATTTTTATAGCAATAGTTTCCCTAGGAATCTACATTTGGTTAACGTAATGATGAAGGATCAGAATAAATTCTGATCCTTTATTTTGCAAGAGCATGAAGAGCCTCAGCAAACCTTTTTATGCCTTCATTAATATATTCTTCTTTTTCCCGTGAAAAGGTAAAACGGACAAATCCTTTCTCAGAACCCATTGTGGAGCCTGGTACATAGATTACGCCTCTTCTAATCGATTCTTCTAATAATTGAATTTCATTAAATTCTCTTTTTATTCTGCACCATATATGAATTCCACCTTCAGGAATATAAAAATCTACCTGTTCTTTTAAAAAGGACTGAAGGCTATCGACTACTTGATCTCTTCTACTTCTTAACTGTTGTATTAAATGCTCGATATGTGACTCAAAATCCCTGGAATCTAAGAAGTCATTCGCAATCCATTGTGTGTAACTCGCATGACCAAAATCAACTTGTTGCTTGGCGTCTGATAACCTTTCGATAACTGCCTTAGGACCAATAATCCAGCCAATCCTTAAGCCTGAAGCAACAATTTTTGTTAGAGAGCTAATATAGAGCACATTCCCATAATGATCTAAAGATTTAAGGGTTTGAATTTTTTCTCCGGTAAACGCTGTTAAACTATACGGATCATCTTCGACAATTGGAATTCCATATTTGGATGATATATCCAGAATCTTTTTGCGCCTTCCTTCCGACAATAAAGATCCTGTTGGGTTTTGAAAAATTGGATTTAAAAAAATCATCCTGATTCTGTGTTTTTTATACAATGCAGTGATATCATTTGGGTTTATTCCTTCTTCATCGCCGTTTAAATAATAGGTTTTGATTCCTGCTGATTTAAATACAGGCAAATTATAATGATAGGAAGGGTTTTCGATAGCCACTGCATCCCCAGGTTTTAACAAGCATTGAACAATGAGATGCAAAGCTTGCTGTGCACCTGACGTTATCAATATGGATGAGGGGTTCGTTTTGATACTGCGAAACTGTTTAACATGATTGGTAAGGGTTTCCCGGAGGACTGCATTCCCCTGTGGATGGTCATATCCTAATGAGCCTATAAAGGATCTGTTGGAAGTAATTTCTCTTAGTGTTTTTATAGGAAAGAGATCCTGAGACAATTCACCACTGGCTAAATTTATAAGGTTTTGCTCGGCCATTTCTTTATGTATTCTTTGTGTTACAGGCAAATTGGGCAAAAATGAACCGGCCTCAATGTAGCGGTTCCAGCTAGGAATCCGTTTCTTCGAAATTCCCCAAATATCTTTACTGATTGTCGTTCCGCTGCCTCTATTCCGATCAATCAGCCCATTTGATTCCAATTCGTCATAGGCAGCAATTACGGTGCTTCTGTTTACGCCAAGTTCTTTAGCTAAACCTCTTTCAGAAGGCAAAGGTTTGTCATGCGGAAAAGTACCGTCAGCAATTCCGGTCTCTATATATAAAGCAAGTTGTTTATAAATAGGTATTTTTGATTTTCTATCTGGTTTCAAATCCATTTGATACATCCTTTAAATTAGGTCTCTTACTTACTATTGTATACTTTTCCATTTAATAATTCATATTTAGAAACCAATTCAAGAATCAATACAATGGAAGGGTAAATAATTAATGGTAAGGGTAGGCAATTATATTAGGATAAGGACGTTGGGGGAAAACGGAGCCTTATGAAGGGGTAAGCACCTAAAAGTGCTTACCAATTAATACTTCATCTAGAGAAAGGACTCTATGTTTTAACTCATTATTCGAATCTAAAAAACCAATTACCATTTGATTAGCCTCTGTTATGGTCGCATATCTGAAATGTTCATTTCCTTTTACTACAAATGCTTTTTCCTGTATTGCCTCCATCTTCGCAAATACATATTCACTGTACTCAAGTGGTAGAAAATCATCTATTCCTTCTGGTGGTCTACCAACCCATTTAAACAGGAAATCTTTGATTGCGAATTGCTCAATCATCGATAATTTTTTCTTGAATGTCAGCTTATCTACGGTAATTGTGTTCAACTAAATCACTCCTTAAATAGTAGATAAAGTTTATACTTTCAATTCCCTAACATCAACTCTATTACAGTAACAGAATATTTACATTTTGATTGCGAGCATATGTTATATTAGCACTCTGATACTCCCACTAAAGCTTCTATATGGCTGACATTCTTACCTGTTCTTGTTAGCCCATTAAGGATTATGATACAAACTAACCCAATTACACCAAACATAGTTGAGATGGCGATAGTTGGTACCTAGGAACTAATAATGATGAAGATACCAGCTGTTGCTGCACCAATGATGGAAAAAAGTGTATAAATGGCCATGTATTTGCTGCGGGCGTCGTCTGGAACCATATTTGCTAGTAGTGTTTGTTTTGGTGGGATGTGCATGAGCTCACCTATGGAGGCTATGACATGCAAGTATTAAAATAGCAGGTATATCACTGAAACTTATTATCGTGAATCCAGTAAAATAAAGAACCAAACTAGACAATAGGACGGAGCAGTCTTTATATTTTTTTTCAAAAGGCCTACCATGATAGTTAAGCAAACTACCAAAACAGTATTTAAATTTTTATTATTGAATTGTTAATCTGAAAAAATTTAAAGATTTTCGGTATATTATCTGGTCATTTCTCCCTTCCAATTATCATAAAAATCTAAGAAAAGTTTACTATGGGAGGATGATGGATGCGAGCAAAATACAGAAGATGGTCAGAATATCCTCTTTCTCAGGAAAAGTTAACCCTCCGAAAGGATCCCCAGAACCAAGAGATTGGCCGATGTTTTTTATTTTTAGAGAAAAAAACAATGTTTTCTTAGATCCCTTTCGCCAGCCTATTCATTGGAGAATAAAACATCCTAATGATATTGATAGGGAAAAATGATATTGATAGGGAAAAAGAATTACCAATTGTAGAATCAGTATTAAACTCATTAACTCCGAGTCAAAAACAGTTTGCAAAATATTGGGGAACGGTGGAGATAACAGAGAGAATTTCTACTATAACCTGTGATTTAGCTGACAAGCATAGGCTAGGTTCACCTGATCTTGCCAGAGTGTTAGGTTTTCTCCATGCCTCATTAAACGATGCTTTTATTATAACGTGGTATTTTAAGTACCTTTGGGACGTGGCACGTCCAAACCAATATGGCCAAAACTTACCTGCTGTTTTGGCGACCCCTCGTTGTTTTCCATCTTATCCTTCTGCACACGCTACTGTGGCAGGTTGTGCAGAGGCAGTATTAAGTTACTTTTTTCCAGAACAGGTTTCTGTAATAAAAGGAACTATGGAAGTAAGCGCACAATCTCGTTTATATGCAGGCGTCCATTTTAAAGTAGATAACGATGAAGGATTAGAATTAGGCAGACAAATCGGAGGAGTGGTGCTGAAAGTATTAAGAACACAAAATGTTAAATTAAGGTAAAAAGGGCGATGCTTAATGGGGCATCGCTTTTGCACAGATTGGTAAATGTTTTCTTTTAGCTAGGGTCGTTTTCATCTAAAGTCAAAACCGTTACATTCGTTGATTCTCCGTTCTCAATTTCTTCCTGAGTGGCATCTTGATTTAAAATATCCTCTGTATTAATGCCCTCTGCAAGAGTGGGTTCCCCTTTTGAATATTTATCTTTTTTCATAACAGTCACCTCTACCGTTTTTTTTAGTGCTAGAAATAACACTAGAATTATTGTTTGCAAAAAGTGAAAAGACATACTAAATGTTGGATATATGATTGGAATTTTCTGTTATAATTTTGTAATACCATCATTCAGCGTCTTTGTATTTAGAATTCTGGTGGTCTAGATGATACGAACCAAATTAATAACGCGTTTTTCACAAAGTTAGCGGGAGCCGGCTTTACGCACAAAGAATTACGAGAGGTTCAGTTTACTAGTGAAAACGGTACCTTCAGTATTACGATGAGTTTCGGTTTATTTATCAATCAACATGGAATCACCAATCAAGTGGATCTTGTAAGGTGTGCTGATAAGCTATTATATAAGGCAAAGCTTAATAGCAAAAACCAAGCTATCTTTGACTGCGGAACGGTTATTAGGGGATGAATTATCAAAAATATAATCAAAAAAGCTGTTAGTTCTACAGTTCAACAGCTTTTTTATTTATGCTGATAAAAATTTTTAGAGATATAACATTTTATACTTAAATTGGAAAAATCTTGTTGATCTTGGAATTTACTAAGTGGTTGCCAGTAGCAAAAGAAGGAATTTTGTCATAGAAAGAGAATTTATTATCTTCATAGTGTAGGATATTTTGGGAGGATTTTATGAAATTTGTTTTGATATTTGGTCCACAGGCTGTTGGAAAAATGACAGTAGGACAAGAACTTGCAAAAATTACTGATTTAAAGCTTTTTCATAATCATATGACGATTGAACTGGTTACCCCTATTTTTGATTTCGGTACGAAGGAAGGACAAAGATTAGTAACCTTGTTTCGGCAGGAAATTTTCGAGGCAGTAGCAAAAAGTGATCTAGAAGGATTAATCTTCACATATGTCTGGGCCTTCGATCATCCATCTGATTGGGAATATGTAAATAAAGTCTGCCAGATATTCGAGTCAAGAGGAGGCAAAGTTTATTTCGTGGAACTTGAAGCAGATTTGAATGAAAGACTCGAACGGAATAAAAGTCCCCACCGCCTTGAGCAAAAACCGACAAAAAGAAATATTGAATGGTCTGAAAATAATCTAAAGAAGTCGATGGAAAAATACCGGTTGAATTCTCTAGAGGGTGAAATTACAAGACAAGAATATATCAGAATTAATAATACAAACAAGAGTGCCGAAGAAACAGCAAAAGTCATAAAAGAAAAATTTCAGTTATAATTATATTTATATTGGAATTTTAAAAGAGGAGACCATCATGAACTCGAATTTCTTTAAATTAACAGAACCTACCCAAACGCTTGTTGACGTATTTAACCGTTGGGAAAACAATCCCGATTTAATCCCCTTAACCCGCCCGAACCTAAACCAGGCAGCATTGGAACGTCGTGATACGATGACATTGGATGAATTAAAACAACGATTGGAACGCCATCACACGTACCTGATTTATCTTGATGACCAGTTGGTCGGTGAAATGAACTATATGGTTGACCCCGATCACCTTTACAAAAAAGAAGCAGGAACTGCTTGGATTGGCATTACCATTGGAGAGCCTGAAGGCAGAGGGAAAGGGATTGGACACCAGGCAATTCAATTTTTAGAGGAAGAAATTAAAAAGGCTGGATTAAAACGTGTGGAATTGGGCGTGTTTGAATTCAATACACAGGCAAGAAAACTATATGAAAAGCTAGGATACAAGGAAATTGGGCGAATCGAAAATTTCACCTATTGGGCGGATAAAATGTGGTTTGATATCCGTATGGAGAAGTATTTATGAAATAAATAGAATGAGCAGGGATAATATGACCAATATTCAAACGTTAGACACTCCAAACTTACTGTTAGATCATCAAAAATTGTTAAAAAATATAAGTGACATTGCTAATTTTGCAAATGAACAGGGTGTTTCCTATCGCCCTCATATTAAAACACATAAATCTGTGAAAATAGCCCAGCTGCAACTAGAAGCAGGAGCAGTGGGAGTAACAACAGCTAAAATTAGTGAAGCCGAAGTAATGGCGGCTGGAGGAATTAAGGATATATTAATTGCCTATCCTATTTCAAATCCAGACAAAATTGATAGATTAAAAAATCTATTACAAAAAGGGGTTCGACTGAAAGTATCGGTAGATAATCCTGAATCCTTAAGTTATCTACAAAGAGGGCTAGAACATACACCATTTACATTAGAAGTATGGATAAAAGTCAATTCTGGACTCAATCGATGTGGAGTGGAACCTGGGGAGGACGCTGTTCGTTTAGCAAAAACCATCATGACCCATTCCAAGCTTAAACTCGGTGGGATTTTTACACATGCTGGACATTCATATGCAGCAAAAACCTTTGAAGAAATTGAAAACATAGGCCTACAGGAAGGATTGGCAGTAGTAGAAAGCGCAAATCTTTGTGAACAAGCTGGCATTCCGATACCAGTTCGAAGTGTTGGTTCTACTCCAACCTTTAGTATTGCAGGAAAAGTACCAGGAGTAACAGAAATCAGGCCAGGTAATGCGGTGTTTTTCGATGCCATTCAAGTAGGCCTAGGTGTGACGAACATAGAGAATTGTGCAGTAACTCTATTAGCATCCGTGGTGGGTGTCTATAAAGATCGGATTATTTTAGATACCGGCAGTAAGTCTTTATGTTTAGACAAGGGTGCACATGGCAATCAGACAGTAAGCGGGTTCGGCCAGATAATCGGGCACCCTGAAATAATCATCGAACGTTTATCTGAAGAGCATGGTGTAGGAGTTATAACGCAAGAAACCAATTTAAAGTTAAATGATAAAGTACAAATCATCCCGAACCATGTTTGTACTGTCGTGAATCAGTTTGAAGAGTATGTGGTTCATGAGAATGGACAGGTAATCGACGTATGGAAAGTCGACGCTAGAGGAATGGTTAAATAATATTCTTTGGTTGTCAAAGCGATGAATATATCGTAAAAATTTGATTACAATGTAAATGGTAAATATAGGAAAAGTAGAAAGGGGGAGAACAAATGATTAATATAATAGGTCAAATTATGCTTTATGTGAATAACCAGGAGGAGTCCGTAAAGTTTTGGACAGAGAAAGCTGGGTTTTCTGTGCTATCTGAGCATGATAATGGTGCCATGAAATGGTTTGTCATTGCACCATCTAAGGACGCTCAAACAAGTATCGTCCTGCACAACAAGGAAGTGGTTACTAAGTTCTCACCAGGAGTTAATCTAGAAACCCCTTCACTAATGTTTTTTACAAAAGACTTAGATCAACTCTACAAGGACTTTAAAGATAAAAATATAACCGTTGGAGAAATCGTAAATATTCCTGACGGAAGAGTGTTTAACTTTGCAGATAATGAAGAAAATTATTTCGCTGTAACAGAAATAAAGTAACGAACCCTAAACACCGCCATGTTAATTTGGCGGTGTTTATATTTTTTAACCACTATCTGTCGCTAAATTTGATAGATATAACCCTGTTAGATATGATAGAGAAGGAAGCATTAGTTTTTAAGAGATATGTGTATTTGAAGGGAGACCAACAAACATAATGGTATATCTACTGATCATTTTTGGAGTTCTAGCAATTGGAATCATACTTTTTATTACGTTACACCCGACGTTTGGGGGCAGCCCTAGTAAGCAGGACCGTGAGCGGTATCGTTATTTCGACCATTATAAAAATGGGGGATTTGTCAATCAAAGTCCTACTGACATGAAGATGGGTGTATCTACGATTCTCTCATTAATGAAAGACTCCGTAACAGGAAAAAAGGATCGTAGTCCCAATAACCCTATTCCGATATCTTTTGATTGGAACAAGATCCACAGTGTTGATGACAGCTTGACGTGGTTTGGTCATTCAACAATGCTGCTCACATTAGACAAAAAGAAAATCCTCATTGATCCAATGTTTGGACCGTCTCCATCACCTGTCACGTTTGTTGGAAGCAAGCGTTACAGTGAGGATCTCCTATATGTGATTGAGAAATTACCACAAATCGACTTAGTGTTACTCACACATGACCATTATGATCATTTGGACTATCCATCCATTATCAGATTAAAAGATAAAGTGGGTCATTTTTTCGTACCACTTGGTGTTGCAGTACATTTAATGAAGTGGGGCGTAAAAGAAGACCGAATAACACAATGTAATTGGTGGGATGAGAATCAGTGGGATGGATTAACAATCGCTTCTGTTCCGTCACAGCATTTTTCAGGCAGGGGATTGTTCAATCGAAACAGTACCTTATGGAATGGCTGGGTGATCCTTGGAGAAAATCAGAGAATTTATACGAGTGGGGATGGCGGATACGGACCGCATTTTAAGCAAATCGGTGAAAAATATGGTCCTTTTGACCTCACTTTAATGGAAGGCGGTCAATATGATAAACGCTGGTCAGCGATTCATATGCAGCCAGAAGAATCCGTTCAAGCACATATTGATGTAAAAGGAAAAAACATGATGCTGATTCACTGGGGAGCATTTACATTGGCTTATCATAGCTGGACAGACCCCGCGGATAGAGCGATACGTGCAGCCAACGAGAAACAAGTAAATTTAATCGCACCGGAAATTGGGGAAACAGTTGTGTTAAATGGTCGATTCC
>JAPSKD010000160.1 GCA_031177865.1 Bacillus sp. (in: firmicutes)
TGCTCGATCATACTGATCTGCGTATGGTGATGCGATCTACGCACCTATCGAAGCAAGCGTTAATTAATCAGCATGATAAGTTTTCACCACTGAATGCAGTAATAGATAAACTGAATAAGAATCGTAAGATATTACGTTAGACGTCATCTCTGGATGACGTTTTTCTGTATATCGAGATATGAGTTTTAAAATTTCTTTTCCATATCTGTCTATCACCAGGCATATTCCAAAATCAGTGCCCCCTTCGTTATAGATAAAAAGCAACCTAGGAAACCCAACTTTCGACCATAACAAAAGCCTATGCGGCTCAAGCACCCTCCGCATGGACCACCCTGTTTCCATAGTTGCACCACATACAAAATAAAGAGAGATGTTCCACATAGACACGCTTACGACTGATCTGATCCGTAACTACGTAGTATTCATGAAAATAGTAAAAATGTTCAAGTTATAGAGATGAAGAATTTTGGTTCAAATATTGAGGTGAGTCCTGCTTCATATCAAAACCATATTGTCCTTGCAACAAGAGATGGACAAATATTTAATGTGGCTGCCGAATAAATGTCATTTGTATAAAAATAAAAACTATTATAGTTACGAGGGAGGAAAAAAAGTACATAAAAAATGCGCCGTGTAAGGAGTTGGAAAAATGAAGTTAAAGAGATTTTATTTACTATTTTTGGTTTTCTATGTTGTGTATGCAACAGGAATAAGTCTCTATTTATTTAACTTGGAGCCTGGGTTCGTGCCGGAACAGTATAGGGGGACTGCAGCTGATCCCGCTACATTTATGTCACAAGAAGAGATACAGGAGGCACATCATCTTTCTTTAGTTAAAAATATTTCATTTTTTTTATTGCTCCCATTCGATTTTTTGGTACTAATTGTGGTGATGGCTTTCTCAACTAAGTTAAGGAACAAAGCAAGAGAGGTGGCTAAGCGCTCTTTTTGGAGAGTGGGATACTACTATTTCATATTTAGTTTGATTATGCTGCTTTTATATCTACCACTCGACTTGTTTCTTTACCATTTGGACATTAAATATAATTTAAGTGATCAACCATTATTATCATGGCTGAAAGATTTAGGCAGTGCGTTTGCCGTGGATGTTATTTTAAGCACACTTCTTTTATGGCTGTTTTATTTTATCGTAAAAAAACAACCAAAGAAGTGGTGGTTGACCGTATCGTTAATCTCCTTACCTATCAATCTTTCGTTGATGTTCATCATTCCAACTCTCATCATGCCATTATTCAATGAATACAAGCCTTTAGAAAACAAGGCAGTTAAGGCGGAAATCCAAAAGTTAGCTGAACAAGCTGGAGTATCAGATGCTAAAATTGAAGAAATGAATATGTCAAAGCAAAGTAATGGAATAAATGCATTTGTAGTAGGGATTGGTGGTCAAACAAAAATTGTGTTAGGAGATACAACACTAAAGGAATTAACTATCGAAGAAATAAAATTTATTATGGCACATGAAATTGGACATTACAAGTTAAAACATATTTACAGTGGTGTTGTGGTTAGTTTCATCGTATCCTTTCTTATCTCGTATCTTGTCTATGTCATTTACAACTTCTTTATAAGAAAATGGGGACATATCTGGGGGATAGAAAATCAGGAAGATATTGCTGCGATGCCTCTTTTAATATTAGCAATAGCAATTACAACATTTCCTATATCCCCCGTTACCAATACAATTACAAGAATACAGGAAAAGCAAGCTGACCGATATGCAATTGAATTAACACAAAATAAAGAGGCAGCTATAAGCGCATTTCAGAAAACGAATAAAAATTATAAGGAGACTGGATACAGCCCTGATTTCATTCATTATCTATTAGATGATCATCCTAGAGTAACGGAACGAATTACGGATATTGAAAAATATAAAATTAAAAAATGAATAAAAAGGATTGTTGGGTGACATGCAACAAAAAATCCTGAAAACAAAAAAGACTTACACATGCAAGTAAAAAGATGGTGAGGAAAAAGGCAATAGTCAAAATCTGACTGTTGCCTTTTTTCTCTTTTGTGCTAGTTATTTACATAATTATCCACTTTAACTAAGTGCTTTGTCAATGAATAAAGTATTTGAGATTTTTCTATTGTTTATTTTTGATGCCTCAGCTTTGATGAAATTGGTATAACGGATTGGATAAAATAGAATAAAATTTAGACAATTAACCTTGCCTATTCACTACCTTCTCTTCTTTCTTGCTTTGCTCCAGTGGTGCTGGGGCGATACTTTGATCGTTTGCTGTCAAATCTATACCGTAATCCTTAGCAAAAACCATGTGGGTTTCAACAAGAACATTTTCCGTATTTTCATCCAGATTGAATACGCGTGCACCACGTAGTCTATTTCTTTCGGCACCCGGAAGTCCGTAGGCGCCAAATCCAACGCTGCCAGCATAGCCGAGCATGATTCCGTAGTAATTACCCGCGTACGTATTCACATGATCGTGTCCACAGAAAACACCTTTCACGTCCCCCCTCGCCAACATAGCTGAAAACAGTCCGCTGTTAATTGGTCCCGGACATTCTTCTTCATTTCTTTCTCCTGTGATATTGTGTTTTTGCCCGGCAATCGCATGGTTCTCATCCGTTCTGCTTTCTACACTCGCAAACCACATGTAGCGGTGTTCCCATAGGGGGATGTGAATGAACATGAGTGAAGGGATTTTTCGTTCAAATTGTTTTTCCAGTCTTTTAGAAGTTTCATAATACCAGCTTACTTGGTCAAAGCGGAGCCAATCCCAAGTTGGATACCCTTGAAAGTCTTGTCCCGCAATCGTTTTCGGAGCATATCTTCCGCTATCTAGCAACCATAAATTAAATGCCGGACTGTTGCCCTTGGAATTATTAATCAGTAGGTTCATGTTGCCAGTACCGGTAATGTCTTTTGTACCAGGCTGGTTCACGTTGTATTTGTAGGACATATAGATTTCGAGCATGGCTGCCTCATCAAGACCGCCAGTTGGAGTGGAATCCTCATCATGGTTTCCGAAGGTAATAGCCCACTTGATCCCCCGTTTTTCCATCGGCTGGGCGATGTTGTTAATGGCTTGTTTCATCTCAGCCGGCGTATCACAGCCCCCAGTAATATTGTCCCCGTTAAGTACAACAAAATCCGGTTTCTCTTTATCAAGCACGGCTTCCATGAGTTGCACAGTCCGGCGATCTATGTTCTCATCATCTTGAGCATCATTAAATTGTACGATTTTGAACTTTCCATCCGGATTAAACTGGATTTTCACATTATCATTTGTCTCGGCATGAGCTGTACTGCTGAATAAATCTGTTGAAACTCCAGCGGATCCAATTGTTAACGCCAGTGCTCCCATTCCCCCTATTTTTATAAATTCCCGTCTGTTTAACTCTTTCTTTGAATCCTGATTGCTCATAAAAAAACCTCCTGTTTCTTCCAATAACTGTTTCAAAAGCAAATCTATTAACAGACTAGCAAATAGACTTTGAGTATGTATTTCTTTTTTGTAAAGGTACTGTTTTAGTTTGGTAATTGAAACAATTTCATAATTATTTCTTTTTTTAGTTAAAAGGACATGAATTTAGCCGAACATTTTTTAAATGCTAGGCAGTTTGCTTCATTTCATTGATTTGTCAGTTCAGTTAATTAACTGCCAACTTTGAAGCATTGTAAACAAAAATCACAAGACCAAGAGAAATATTTTTATACAATTTTTGAATGTATTCCCACCCTATACTTTCTTTTACCTTGACAGGGTGGAGGGAAGCCCGAGCACTCTAAAGGAAAACAAAGAGGAGTTGGCCCAAAAGCCCATTCTCGCCGGACTTTTGGATCAACTCCTTTTTAAAGTGTATACAAAACAATCCAAGAGGCATATGTTCTAAAGAGCAGCTTACCTTTAAACGAAGATTTTATATCCCCACTGTATAAGGAGCCTTCATTGCAATGCTCACGTTCCATGCCTGAATCCATTCTTTCTGTCATTCATGGTACTGATTCACATACTGATGTGTCCATCGAGCGATGCTCAGCCTAAGAACCTCTCAAAACCTAACCTATTGCTCCAAATGTGGCGGTAATTTCTTAAACCCATTTGTTCTAATAAGTAAGAAGGTAATCCCTATTACTAGCCAAATTGTACCTATTAGCAGAGCAAGTCTGTCCATCCCATACCAAACATATGCGATAACAGCAAACCCTAAAAATGGGAGAACGAAATATCGCAAATGATATTTCCCGGTTGGTGACCAGCTCCCTGCATGATTATGAGCTAGACTTAATGGCGCTTCTCCTTTTTTCTTCACGTAATATAACCAAATAACTGACAGATTGAGTGCTGCAAAGCCAAAGAAAGCCCCGTAGTTTACTAGGTTCGAAATGATGCCTATATCTACTGTATTCCCTAATATAAATTCAACTGCGACAATGAAGGTAACATTAAAGTGTGGTGTGTTAAATCGTTTATTAATCGCTGCGAATATCCCTTTTGGCAAAAGATTATCGCGCCCCATTCCATATAAAAGGCGAGCTCCGGCAGCAGTTGCAACTAGGTTAAATATTGCTAGGGAGCTTAAGTAGCCTGCGGTAAAGAAGAGGCCGAATAGATCACCGCCAGTCATTTTAGACACTTGAAATAGCACTGTATTCATCCAGTTTTCATCAGCGATATGGCTTCGCCAATCAGGAATAACGAGCGTGGCAACATAGCCGCATGTAACCATTGTGACAAGTCCGATCCCAACGCACCAAAAGATTGCTTTCGGTATGTCTCTTTTGGGATTATGTGTCTCTTCCGCTAGAGTAGTAATGGCATCAAACCCTAAAAAGCTAAGTACAGCTAGTGATGTGGCAGCCACTAGGCCTGTTACACTATCAAAATGAAAAGGAAGTGTACTGAGTAAAGTTCCTGTTCCAACACCATCAAAATGTACAGCTTTTCCCCAAACTAAAATACAGGTCCATACAACAAATTCGCCAAGTATTAAAAACCAAAGACCCATTTTTGACATTAATTCTACCCCGAATAAATTCAGTAAACCAATCCCAATGGAAAAGGCGCCTAACAGAATCCAAAAGGGAACGCTAGGAAAATACTGCTGCACGAGATACGCTGCACTTACAGAGGTAATGGTGGGAATTAATACATAGTCCAATGTGATAACCCAACCTGCTAAAAACCCGAGATGAGGATTCCACCCACGTCCGACATAGCTGTAAACAGAACCTGATAGAGGATAGTTTCTAACCATTACGGCATAACTAAAGGCCGTTAAAAACATCGCGATTCCCGCAAATAAAAAAGGTAGTGCGACTGTTCCGCCGGAAGTTGATAACAATACACCAAAAATTACGGCCGGTGCTAGGGGGAGCATGTAATTGAGTCCAAATGCTGTTAGCTGTAAGACATTCATTGATCCTTTTAATTCCTGCTCATATCCAAACTTGGATATAGGGGAGCTATTTGATATCCCGGAAATGTCTTCTTGTAACAATTGTTTGTTTTGCACTTCCATTACGATTCTCCTCCTCAATGCATATTATTTTGCTTCACACTGCAAACGGTGAATACAGCCTACTAGTGTTCATGGTTATGATGCATAGTATCTACTTCTACCTTGATATTCTCCTTTTGTAAGATTCCAACTGTACCAATCAAACATATGCTTAAAAGAAATGTTACATAAAAGGAGGCCGGCTTACTTTTTAAAACACTCTGTTTTCTTGCCATGGAATCCTTAGACAGCATTAGTATCATTGCATAGATACTCACTAGGTAAATCGCATCCATTGCCATGACCATCAGGATCATTTCATCAGCTGAAAGCATGACTCCCAACATTGCCCCCATCATAGCTCCCATCAAACTGGAGGCTTGCGCTTCGATCAGCCCGCTTAGCCCAAACCCGGCTCCTACTAGAAAAGCAGTTCCCATACTGAATACAATTGCTAGGATTGTAGACACAGCGAGCCTGTCAGGTATCCAACTTGCGATGACCAAACCAATTGTTGTACCCCCCGTCATCCCTAGCATCATCGGGATGCACTTGGCCAAGGAGCTGTTCACTTTGTGATCTTTTGCACGAGAGTTGATAAGAAAATAGATGCTATATCCTACTACCATTAATAGACTTACGATTAACAACATGTTGCATCCCCCTAACGTTTCTTTTGAAAAAGGAGGAGAATGTCTTCTCCTCCTTTTTCCGCAGTATTATTTATGACAGTGGGAGTCACCTTTTGAGCTACCCGCGGACGTTTTTGGTGCCGGCCGCGGTACATCAATGGCCGGGTTTCGATCAAAGAACCCTACTGGCTTTAATTGGAAATTAATATATGCGGTAGGCATGACCGGCCAATCCTCTGGTCTAGTAATATGATGATGTCCCATTGTATACCAAACAACTAAATCTTCATTTTCAATATTACGGTCTGCTGCCGCATATTTTGGTAACCCATCGCCACCCTTACGCTGGTTTGGATAAGTTCCGGCTGCATACATTTCATTTGGATCATACTTTGTTACATACAAATGCTTCTTAAGGAACCCAGCCCGCTTCATTACACTTGATTTATCACTGGCAAAAGGAAGGCAATTTTCACCCGGCATAATCTTATAGCCAACCGGCTTTCCAACAGCATTTAGTGAGTTTGGATTAATGATTTTCCATGTACGTTGTGATGCCATGTCCATAATCCGCTGTGCTTCCTGTTCTGTTTTAAATGTTGTTGTATCAATATAAAAGGCATTATTGTATGGGTTCCCTGCCCCGCTTTTCTCTGGTAGCGTATTGATTTCAACGACTGAATTTTTCATTCCATCTAACATGGTATCTAAACGGAAGTTAAAGAAATGTTGATGATAGATTGCATTTAATTGTGGTGCAATCTCTGTACCGTATTTGGATGTCCCGCTTTCATCAAAGGTACCCGTGTTTAATATCCCCGTTAACTTCACTTCCATTTCAATTGTTCCATCTTGATAGAAGCTCCAATAAAATCCGTAGTCGTAATTCCCAACCGTACAAAAGAACGATAGAACTAGTCTGCGTGACCGGCGTACCTCTACCTGTTCCGTTCTCCAATCCGTGTGTTTCCATGCAATCCCATAATCTTCCTCATGAAGACAAATTGCATTCGGGATCGTCCGTACATTCCCTCTGCTATCTGTCATTACTGCGTCGAAGTAACGAATCTCTCCAAGACAGTCACACCCTAATGCCAAGGAGTTTGCTAATTGTCCAAGACCATATTCGCCAGCATCAAATGCATTTTGACTATTGTGGGCAAAACTACCATCCCCATAAGGAACTACCATCTCCGATAGGGCTGCTCTATAAAGGATAGGACGGACTTTTCCTTTGTCTTCATATCCTACTTGGTGAAGCACCAAACCTTCCCTTGGGGTAAAGCCAAAGCGGATATTCCATTTTTGCCATTTAATAAAATGTCCATCTATCTCAAAGCTTGGCCCTTCTGGTTGGACAATTTCTAGTGGCTTTAAGTCAGTTCTAAGGGTAATGCTATCCGATGTTTCAGGTGTATAATTTCCATTAAGAGGAGGAATTGGCCTTACACCGTGATCTTCTAATCTATGGACCTCCATTTTATTTAAATCGACATACACGACAATACCTGTTAAAGGATAGGCATACCCGTTATCGTTAGGGAATTTTTTAATCCAACAAATAGCCCTTGCTAATCTTTTTCCTTCGTCCTCCTCAATGTCAAAGTGGCCGGCGGACCAAGGGTCAACCATTACCAAATCAACGTCTGTAATTCCTCTTTTTAATAAAGCCTCACGAAATTCCGGACTATTTTTTACAGCTTGTTCACACTCTTCAAATTCATCCAGCATAACGCCTGGTTGAACACCAGGGATATACTCCCAACTCATTACCTCTCCCTTTGTCAGGGAGGCAACAGCTTCATATGTCCTCTCAGACTCGTTATCTAAAATCACCATAAACGCTTCGCGGGTAATTGCTTCACCAGGTACATAGTTTAGAACAACATCTTTTGCCGGCTCTTTTAATACAACCGTAACAAACCTTGCAAATTCACTTAAATTCTGCTTCGTTCTGATAATATTAACTGCTAATGTAATCTCTTCCGCTGTTAATGGCTCCAAAGGATGATTTACAGTGCCTATCGTTGTTTCATGTACTTGCATGAACAATTCCTCCCTTATGCTTTGCTTGTTCTCAATATACATGTGCTAGATTTATATTTCATTGTAAAAAACGGAACATATTAACATTACAGTGTTAGGTTTTCTACCATGTTCTTTGTTATGCATTTTTGTTTTATACTATAATCGCCTTAATTTAATAAAATTTAAATTGAGTAAGGAGTTTTAATAATGAGGGAAACAAAAAGCTCTGTTTTCAAACCTGCTCAGCCTGAAATGAAATCGAATTGCCGATTCTATATGGAGTATGAACCTGATAAGGTATTGCAAAACGAGGTGTCATTATTTTATCAATTCCAACTGGATGAAACCTCGTCAGGAACTTTACCCATCATTCCAGATGGCTGCCTAGATTTGCTCTTTTGTCTTGATCCCTCCTCTCCTTTTGCTGTCATAGCAACTAGTCCTGAAGAACGTTGTTCCTATGCCTTTAAACAGAATTGTGAGTATTTCGGAGTTCGGCTATTTCCAGAACAGTCTAATTTTAAATTTCAATGTTCAATTAAAGAACTAATTCAACAACAACAAATCCCTTTATTTGACGTGCTCAATATGGAGCATTCCTTATTGGAAGAATTAACTGTTCGCTTAAGTTTCAAAGAACGTATTATGTATTTCCATTCACTTCTAAACACTAAACAATCGGAAGTTGATTATGAACGAAACCTTACTACTTATTGTCTCGATAGAATTTACTCCACTCAAGGCATGCTGAATATAAGGCAGTTATCATTAGAAACGGGTTATTCTGACCGCTATATCCGTAAAAAATTTGAAGAGTATGTTGGGTTCGCTCCTAAACAATTTAGTCAAATTGTTAGATTACAGCATTCCGTTCACGAGTTGCTAAACGAGAGTTTACATCTAGATGACATTATGGATCATTACGGTTTTTATGATAAAGCCCACTTTTATAAGGAATTCAAAAAGCATATGGCACTTACACCGGAACAATATAAATACATATCTAATGGTTTCCATACGAATATACCAGCCGAAAAAACAAGTGAAAAAGGGAATTTTATAATGCCGCTTGCTCCGATTCCCAAGACTTATAAATAGACAGAACTTAGGAGCATGAAACGAAGAAAGTTTTATAAAAGGAAAATAGCAGATGGTTCGGTTGTTTGGGATAAAAACTAATCTCCCGAAACTTGGAGGATAGGATCTTGTGTATGTTCCGTATAATAACGGCTAGAAATTAACCTTAGGATATTCTAGGTCACTGTAGAAACCCGGGCATGGAGGGAAATAGTGAGGGGGAGTAATCCATTATGTTTTATCTAGGTTTATATTTCGCCATTTTAGTCCTAATGTTCCTCTTCGGTGCATGCCCGTAAATACGGCAATTATGAACGGCATTTTATTGCTTAATCGCGTACATGCATCTAAAAAGCGTTTTGCCTCTTGTACACTCCAAACAGTTTTAAGGGTACTAGACGCTTGGGGAGTCGTAACCTTTTCCATAGGATTTTCTGGTACCAACTCCTAACTTAGAGCCTTCTTGAATGCTTTACTTAAAACATGGAACATCCATTCTTTCATTCCTCCTTTTTAAGTTATCACGACATGACTACCTTTCCCATCGACTAACAAGTGCAAACTGTAAACATAGTTACCAGTTTGTTTCCATATAGAATTAGCATTGTAGAGAAATTAGCTTATATAAAAAATGTTCATGAAGACTGAATGTTGATGTAATCATCGTTAGTGGAAGTCAATCTTTCTCTTTAATTTGATTAGGAAAATCTTATTTGTATGATTCTGAGCAATTTATGGTAGATTGGACTACTGACAAACAGACTTCTTTAGATGTACCACTTACTGTAATTGGACAAGGTACAAACCTTTTTACAGATGTTTATAAGAATACTTATATACAAAATACAATTATTAAAGCAATGAAATTCAAATAATTAAAACCGCAGACTCGAGCCAAGAATACTGTTGTCAATGGTTGAGAAACTAAATGAACGGGCAACTGATTGCAATCTATATTCTCGAACTTCCTCGTCCCACGACCAAAACAAAACCCTCTGGAATTTATTTTGGGGATATATACGCTGGTTAATGGAATATATGCGATTGTATGGTAACTGGATTTCGAGGTCGTTTCTGCCTTGAGATGTTGTATAAAAAATGTAGTATTGAGTTATATTTCTATATAAAACAGTAACAGAATATGGAACTATTTACATAAATTCAACAAAAAAGATACACAACAGCAAAAAAGGAACTAACAAAATCAGAGATTCGAGTCCCTATGCTCCATACCAAGAAGAAAGCGGGAAAACCTTGATATATCAAGGTTTTTTCTTTTTCCCTTTATCATTTTCATGTACTAGAATTCTTGCGCAACGGCTCTTTGGTAATAAATTGGTCAAACCATAATAAATACTCAGCTAGCTTGTAACAATAATGAAACCGTTTGTTTTTCTCTGTCCCCCCTACTTGGCTAAGAGACGGACATTTTGTTTATCCTAGTTTGGCGGCTGAATTAGTATCCTCAAGCTCTCGATTTTAGACTATATTAGATTAGTAATGATGAACAAATAACCTTTTGGTTCTATGTCACTCTGCCTTTTTATTCAATTCTGCAATGAATTTTAGGAAACTCTCATTGTCACGAAAAAAAGAAGAAGCAAAGTCAGCATATACAGCTAACATCCCTTCAATGGCATTCCATGCGTTTCCAACCGATTTCTGAAATTCTGCTGCTTCTTCAGATTGTAAAAATTGTTCAATCGCTTCTCTATCCCCGCTTTCTGCAAGCGCTTTAATTTTATGCATTGTTTCCAAGCTAAACATCTATTACAACTCCCTTCTAAATGATGCTTTTAAATAAAATCATCATTTTTCATCCAATGTGCTTGAGCTTCCTTTAATTCTGCTGCTTTATCGTGATATCCCATGATTCGTGCATATAG
>JAPSKD010000161.1 GCA_031177865.1 Bacillus sp. (in: firmicutes)
AGCACATATGCCATTAAAGGTTTTTTATGATGTAAAATTAGCATTGGGAACATAACACAGTTGAATAAAACTGACCACCAAAAATTCCACCCATTATAATATTTAAATAAACCAATTAAATGATAAAATAACTCTATTGCTGAGTTTAACACTATCCAGAAAACAAGATAAAAAATTTGTTTTTTCATTGTTTCTGGGTAACAGGAAAGAAATATGAGAACTGTACATGTAAACCCTACAAATGTGATAGCAAGGCTATTTAATGTATGAGTTGGTAGGAAGGCATTGAAATCACTATATTCCCATAAAGAATAGTTGCAAGTAAATACTTCAATAACGCACAAGTAATTTTATAGAGAATGGTCCCTTGATACTTTTCCCAATTCCTCCAATTTCCCCAATGCCACGCAGCAACAATATATAAACATAACCCAAGGATTTGAATTATTTTTCCCTCGTCTTTCCAAATGAATATTCCTTAGGTTTTTATCATTCCCAAATTATTATGAATGATTCTTTTCCTACTGCTTTTTCTGAAGAAAGGAGAAACATGAAAACTTTAACAAACTTCTATAACATAATACTCTTAGTTATCTATCTAAAAAGGTTAGGGTATGATACCCAACCTTTTTACGATCATATCTTATTGTTAGATCTTAAAATCCAATCCTCTGTTCTATTTCACTTTCCCAACCTATTGTAGAACCTCTGAACCCCGAACCGCTCTGACCGGGTTTCTTTCATTAATAGGAGGTGAATGAAAAATATCTAACTTAAGGAATGACTCGCAGACATATTTTCCCTACATAATGATTGTTTAGAGCTACATGCGCTTCGTGTGCATCCCTCAGTGCAAAGATATGGCTAATGTGCGCGGATAGCTTATTTACTGCAATGTAACGATGAAGTCTGTCTATAATCTCGGGATCAGGTTCGCCGTGATATCCTGTTGCTTTGAAGTTTACGGTTGTCTTGAGCGATGGGTGTATTCCATGAGGATATGCGATTCGGCCGTCTTTACGTATGCAATTAAATGCAGCATTAGCGATTTCTCCCCCAGCAGTGAACAGAGCCGTATCAAACCCTCCTGGAGCAAAATCAAATACCTTCGTAGTAAAATCTCCCTTTCTACCGTTCACAACTGCATCACAGCCAAGCTGTTTTACCATGGCAACGCCGTCTTCACCTGAAGCAATAGCGAATACACGTGCTCCTAGACACTTCGCAAGTTGCACTGCCAAATGACCAACGCCTCCACTTGCGCCGAAGATCATGATAGATTCCCCTTGTTTCAGTGCCAATACATCCTCCAGTCCTCGTAATGCGGTAATTCCGACTCCAGAAATAACCGCAGCTTCCTGCATGGTTAATCCATCGGGAATTCGGGACACATACTTGGCATCGATGGCAACATATTCCGCATAGAAGCCACCTTTAGGATTCAAAAAAGCTGGTGCATAGACATGCTCACCTAAGTCAACATTAGATACCTTCTCCCCCCGCGCAACGACTGTACCTGAACCTTCAGATCCCAGAATATATGGGAATTTTGGATTCATGTTTAGCATTTCAGCATATCCGCCTTTTCGTTCGAATGCATCCCACTCTCCAACACCAGCATATGCAACCCTAACCAATACATCTTCGGGTCCGATCTCGGGTAGATCTATCTCCCGGTAAATCAGTTCTTCTAGACCGCCAAACCTATGAAGAACTGTAGCTCTCATTGTATTTGGATACTTATTCATGGTTACCTCCTCCAATAAACAAGTTTCTTCTTGCAAAGTCTAACTTAGCATAATAACATGACAATAGTTGGCATGTTTTTCTCGAAAAAGGAGTGAATCGTTGTGTCCAAGGCTAAACTGCTTTTCGATCTCATCATGTATGTTAATGCAAGACGCCAATTTACTGCTCAGGATGTGGCCCATGAATTCAATGTCTCCTTGCGGACAGCCCATCGATACTTGTCGGAAATAGGTGAGATGGGTGTCCCGCTCTATACGGAACCCGGTCGCAGCGGCGGCTATCGCGTATTGAACAATCGGGTATTGCCGCCAATTCTCTTCAACGAAAACGAAGCGTTTTCCATCTTCTTCGCATTCCAATCGCTGAAATACTACCATACGCTGCCCTTCAACATTGACATTACCTCAGTTTCTAAAAAGATTTATTCAACCCTACCTTTCGATACCAGGGAGAAAATCGATCGTCTTGACTCGGTTTTATCATTTTGGAACAATAGGAGAAGTGTTCCTTCTCACTACCTGAAGGAAATCATTGAAGCAGCCATAGAAAAACAGATTTTGAAAATGGAATACTTGTCGAAATCTGGTCATTCTTTAAGAGAAGTAGCCCCAATTGGCATTTATGCCTATGATGGCTTCTGGTATATGCCTGCCTTCGATATAGCCCATAACATGGTTAAATTATTCAGAACGGATCGAATTGTTAAACTCGACAGGTTAGAGCGGAACTATTCCACTAATATGACTCTGAACGATTGGTTGCTCAGCCATACAGAACAAGAACCAAAAGCGCCAATAAGATTATACGTTGAGCTAACCAAGGAGGGACTTCGTCAATGCCGAAGTATACCGTGGTTGGAGCCTTATATTGTCATGAAAAATCAAAATCTGGGTTATATCGATACAGCCATAGATCAGTCGGAGATCGAATTCGTTACCCATTACTTTTTTCAGCTAGGTACCGCAGCTAAAGTAATAGAGCCTCAGGAAATTGTTAGCCGCATATGTGTATTATCCCAAGAGCTTCTAAAACATTACACTGTGACCAACCAGACAGACATACATGACAGGGGGTGACAATTATTGTTTTAAAAGTTTGATCAAAACGCGCCTACAAAGCCTAATTCAACAAAAAGCTTAGAGCCTGCTTTTGAAAAAAATACTAATCAAAAGCAGGCTCTAAAATATTCGTGCCGGTGAATTTTTGTAAAAAATTTATTATTTTCTGTTGGTGTTATTCCGTTAAAGCGCCCATTTGAGGAAGATATTCAACGCAGATGTTTTCTCATTCATCTAGATGGATGGGAATATTGATTAACTCCCAGAATTGAAAACTTACATAAAAAGCGCCGAACTCCCCATAGCTCTAAACTGGCCGTTCCTCAAATTGAATCGACAGAACCAGAACTCCTGCAAAGAAAAACAAAATATAAACTTTATCGGTAAAATGCCATTTGTAAAGAAGGAAAAAACTTGTATAAGTTATACCATGGTTTTTCTTCAGTTTAATCATTCCCCATACTTCTTATTTCTTTTTCCATTGCTTTAATACACAGTACCATTTCCTAATGCATATCTATTAGCTTCTAATTGTAATTACAACAATTCTTTATTTATGAAAACCTTTTACAAACATACAGTATGTATGTTAAAGTGAAGTCATAAATAAGAAAGGGGAATTTATCCAATGATAATAAATAGTTTTTACCCTGTTATTTTGACAAATCAAGTTGAGGAAAGTTCAAAATTTTACACAGATTATTTTGGGTTTGAAATCGTATATAAAGCAGACTGGTATGTTAGTTTAAAAAACTCCATGAGTAATATCCCTTTTGAATTGGCAATTCTGGATGCGTCACATCCCACGATCCCAGTTGGTTATCAAAAATCAGTGCAGGGATTGATTTTGAACTTTGAAGTGGAAGATGTGGATAAGGAGTACCGCAAACTCATTATTTCCGAAAAACTCCCATTACAGCTTGACATTTGCAATGAGGAGTTCGGACAGCGGCATTTCATAACAAGTGACCCTAACGGTGTCCTAATTGACGTAATTAAGATCATCCCACCCTCACAAGTGGAAAGTACTCAATACGTTGAGAAGGTATGGTCAAATAAAGGAAAAACAGATGAGTGAGAGGATAGTGTTAAAGCAGTATTTCGGAGTAGAGTTGGCTCATCACCTCTCTAGACTTATCAAACCCCATTATTGAAGGTCCTTCTCTTTATGTTAGAAAGTCAGTAGCCAATCATTTGAACGACTTAACTAAGGATTACAGGGATTATACACTTGATTGGCTTCGACGTTTGGACCTAAAGCAGGAAGGGATTGACAGGGTTATTCGTCATGGATTACGATCTTTATCCAGTACGGGAGATCCAGAGGCTCTAAATCTATTGGAGATTCTATGAGTAATAACAAGAACAGGAGAATTACTTTTCATGAAAAGAAGTAAGGAAGAAACTAACGAAACAATTAGCCAACTCAAAGAAGTAGCTAGAAAGCATTTTACCGAGCATGGCTACGCAGCTACTGTACTGGATGAAATAGTTAAGGAAGCTAAATTAACTCGAGGGGCCGTTTATCACCATTTTGGAAGTAAAAAAGGGCTCTTTCTCGCTGTACTAGAATCTGTTCAGAGTGAAGTAGCTGAAAAGGTTGAGACTGAGTCAGGCAAGACCAAGGATGTGTGGGAGCAGCTAATTCTGGGCTGCCGTGCCTTTGTAACTACAGCCGTCGAACAAAAAAATAAGCGAATCATGCTTATAGATGGACCCGCAGTGCTAGGATGGGAAACTTGGAGAAGCATGGATGAACAAGGCTCTATGCGGCTATTACACGAACAAATCCAATTGATGCAGCAACAAGGGTACTTTGAATCGGTATCCATTGATGCATTAACACATATTCTCTCAGGTGCGCTGAATGAATCTACTCTATGGATTGCACAGATGCCAAATGTTTTGGAATCGGTGGAGGAAACGATGAAAATCATTTCTCTGTTGTTGGAAAGATTTAGATCCTGAACGCTGAAGAACTTTTCCCAATGCACCGATGTAGCCTTCCAAGCAGGCTATGAAAGTCCATCCCATTTCAGACGTGAATATTCGCGCATGTTTGGTTTACCACCAAAGGAAGATATAAACCCTCTGAGGCGTCATATGGATAAAAAAGTGCATAAAACCAATCCCGGATTAATGCACTTTTTTATTTTGTAATTTACCTCTCTTTGTAAGCCATAGCTTTATCCTTCTTCTGAATAAATTTCAGAGCATAATGAGTCCTACTATTATATATTTCCATGATCGATAGATTATCTATTAATGTCCCAAGAAGTACTTAATCAAAAGGAGTATAACCGTTACCTTGTAAAACATATCTCGAAAGAGGCATGAACACCCAGAAAGCCGCATGTTGCGAATAGAAATTTTGTAAATACAGCTCGTGCTGGTTATTAAATTTATTTTATTCCTATTGGCCATGCTGGCAATAAAAATGATGCCCAAATTGCGCATTGGTTAAGAACGTACAAAGGAGATTCATTTGTCCAAAACGTTCACGAAGCTTTTTAAAAGACCAGGTCTCCTCCAACTTTATACGAACAACTTCCCGCTTCTGTACAAAGATATATTGGGTAAATAAAAGTCGGTAATTAGAAGGTAAATTTATGTTTATTTATTGTTGACATTTTATATAGTATCATTTATTTTAAAGTTGAATGAACCGTTCATTCAACTTTAAACGTGTTTTGTTTTTCATTAAATAATGAATTTATTAATGGGGGAATAATTATGAACAAAGCAGGGGTAACATTTAAAAAAGGTAATTGGGAAAAAGCAATTGTGATTGGTGGAGGAATGGCTGGACTACTCTCTGCAAGAGTACTTTCTGATTATTATGCAGAAGTGCTTATCATTGAAAAAGATGATCTACCTTTGAAACCCGAAATTCGTGCAGGCACTCCTCAAGCTTTTCATCCACATCGATTTACACCTCGAGGTAAAATGATAATGGAGCGGCTCTTCCCTGGATTTAATGAAGAATTACTGACTTGCGGCGCCCCATCCACACAGAATAAAATGATCCATCAGACCAATCAATATGGCTCCCTTGAAATGTCCAATACAGAAAATGATGCAACATTCAGCAGAGCTCTACTTGAGTGGGTATGCCGTCAGCACGTGAAGGGGATTTCCAATATTAAGTTTCTTACAAAGGTTGAAGTAATGGGCTTGCTCATGTCATCAGATCATGCAGCTGTAATAGGTGTCCAAATAAGAGAAAGAGAACAACTAGGTCAACAGAAAACACTGGGTGCAGACATAGTCATTGATACTAGTGGCCGTTCCTCAAAATTGGCAAAATGGCTTCAGGATCTCGGATTTAATGTGCCATATCCAGATATTCTCAAAGTCTCGCTTGGTTATAGCACTCGCCATTACAAGATTCCCTCTCATTTTTCAGGAAATTGGGATGTTATTCGAATTGAAGGAGACCCGTCCAATAAGACTTTAACCGGGGTATTTTCAACCATTGAGAATAACATAGCTGAAACAGTCCTTTATTGTCCTGGCGGGCATTATCCAACCACGAATGTCGATGAGTATGAACAAGAGATTGCAAGGCTCACCAACCCATTAATAACAGAAGTGTTGCAAGAACTTGAACCAATTTCAGTTCCTAGAGGTTATAGAATCACGGAATTATTCCGTCATCATTTTGAAGAAATGGAGCAATGGCCATCAGGATTGTTGGTATTAGGAGATGCTTTCTGCAATTTTGATCCGATTTTTGGCCAAGGAATTACAATGGCTACCATTGAAGCAGAAATGTTAGAATCCTGCTTACGTGAACAACGTAATCATCCCTTGCCTTATTTTGAACGTAACATACTTCAAAAAATGAATGAAATTGTTGAACCTGCCTGGTGGTTGAATTGTGCTGCTGATCTACCATGGCAAGGAGTATCATATGTAGGTAAACCGCTGAAGGGTATTGAATTTGCTCAAAAATACTTTGCATTGTATATTAAACATGCTACTACCAAACGAAATTTTGAATTATATGGTTTGTATTGGGCGGTGAATACTTTACTTTTACCATTAGATCAAATAATTAATTCGCAAATGATCTCTTCCATTCTTGCTTCTGAAGAGGAATCTTCCGAAAGCAAAGAATTGCTCAGTGAACTCACAAAGGCATGTGGCCAAACACTTGAGGATCAATTGTCTCAAATTATACCTTCCTTTCCCTCAACTGCCTTTAAACATTTGAATACACAAAAATAATGAAAATTATCAGGAGTGAAACATCATTGCACCTTTAAACGAAGAACAGTTGAAGCAAATTCGCGATGAACGAAAAGAACAAATTATAGAAGCAGCCCTTAAGGTCTTTGCTCGACGAGGAATTATAGGCACGAAAATGAGTATGATTGCTGGTGAAGCTGGGATTAGTGCTGGGCTTCTCTACCGCTATTTTAATTCCAAAGATGAACTTTTTACTACACTCGTTCAGCAAGCAATAGAAGAATCTATTGATGGCATCAAGAGCATCTATCAACTACCTGGATCTCCATTAGATAAAATAAAGGCTTTAACCGCAGAGATACTTCATGAGGGCTCCCAACTTTATTTCATGTTGATGCATCACGCTCGTACGTCTGACGAAGTACCCCTAGCTGCTAAAAAGCTTATTGAGGAGAATACAATGCAGACCTACATTGACATATTGGAACCCCTATTCATTGATGGACAGAAGATGGGGGAACTTACAGAAGATAATCCTAGCGAACTGATATCATACTATTTATCCATTCTTTCCGGGCTAATGACGTTGAATATTCAGGGAGATGAAAATTATCAGATGCCAAAAGTCGATATATTATTAAGATTTATAGTAAGGTCTTCTTAACTACGAAAAGCGCAAGCTGTAGATAATTTTTTATCCTCGTGGTTAATTACCCAGAGTTATAAAACCCATAATTCTAAAAGTGTATCAAGAACCAAGAAATGTTTCTTACTAAATTCGATAAAAAAATACATTGTAAAATCTATTAAATGGATAACATAATTTTTATAAGAATATTGGGGCAAGAAATCGCGTATCCACCCCGATAATCAGGGTGTAAGAAGTAATTTGAGTAATCTTCTTATTTTTGGTAATTATTCATTTAAATGCCTCCTGGTATACGAGTATTGTCCTTTACGCTGGCCAGCTTTTGGTCCCTCTCATACTACCAAGAGGTTATTTTTTTGTTCAAGCTCCATTTTTCTTCATTACAGGAATGCTGCCCCGTTTGTTAAATAACGAATTTAACAAACAAGAGTGGTTATCCTACTGGATCAACGCACCTGTTAATTCAAGAAAATATCTAACTAAATTTCTTCACCCCATTCATCATCCAAAATTGCCCCATTTTCTAACTAGAGAGAGGTTAATTATTTATTGTTGTTGGTGTTATTCCATTAAAGCGCCCATTTGAGGAAGATATTTAACGCAGTTATTTTCTCATTCATCTAGATGGATGGGGAAAATTGACTAACTCCCAGAATTGATCACTTACATAAAAGCTCCGAACTCCCCATAGCTCTTATTATGTTAAAACGTTCACAAATTGTTCAAAACTATCTTGTTTATAGAGCTAATATTTGCAGTAAAATTATATTGAATTTTCTGATAAAAATATAGAAAGTGAGCTGATTAAGAGTGCGAAAAGAAATAAAATCATTGAAGGAACTTATTGAAAAGAATAAACAAGATCTTTTAAATGACAAACATGCTATGGAAAAACTTGAAAAGCGCATAGAGGAACGTCATACACTTAAAAGGCTAGCCTAATGACCTTTATGCAAATAAATGAGAAACACATCTCTTATCATTACAAAAACCCTAGAGATATTTGATTTTATTATCAGAGTCGAATATCCGGGGTTTTTTTTGATTTCACCATTAACACCTTAGTGTAGTACGTCGTCCTTTATAGTTGGTTTAAAACTTCGAGTTACCTCTGTTTAAGCATTATCTTTTTATATCCAATTGTAATAGCTACTGCTACTACCAGAACCTTAAAAGAATAGTGAACAATTTTGTTGTGAATATACCGCTTAAGATTGGCTACACCAATCATTTCCGAAGCAGTACAGGTTATAACATCGAATCTAAATACAATGATAATTTGACCTCACTATGACTGCTCTCATCACTTATAAATTTAAAGGTAAGCCACAGCAATAATAAACCACCAATAAAATGAAGGCCTGGGACCTTTAATATATACGCCACTACCAAGGTTGCAATTGCTCTAATAATAATAGCTCCTACTGTCCACAAAATTATTGCCTTCTTTTCTGTTCTTTAGGGAGTTTTCTAGCAGCAAGCCCGCTCTCGATAGCGTTATCACCCAGCAAGAATTAGGTCAGTAACAATAATGATCCGAAGGCTAATTATAAATTCAACGAAGAATATATCCATCTATACACTTCACTTAAGCGTTAATTCATAAATAAGCGTTAAACCTTCTTAAAGTTAAATATGATATAATTAAATAAATGCCTAAACCCTTATATAACAAGGGTTTGGACACTTTTCCAACAGGTTATGAAAATGTGTTTTTGCATTATATTTATATTCGTTCGTATACTGGAGGTGGGAACCTCCTCTATTATTTTTAAGTGAGGTGTCCCTCTTGGCAATAACAAAACAACATGAGTATTATGAAAAGCGCTTAGAAGTCCTTTTAAAAGAAATGCCAGAGTTTGTCGAAAAATATGTTGATGATAAATTAGACATTCGCTCCCCTCTAACCCTTTTTAATTATGTTAGAGATTTTAAGGAGTTTTTCGGCTGGTTAATTGCTGAAGGAATCGTCACATGCGATTCAATTAAGGATATATCCGTTGGTACATTAGAGTCCCTTTCGCTTGACGATGCTAATAACTATTTTAAGTTTATATCCAGGAAAAAGTACAAGGTTTCTAAAAAGGACAATGAGACGAAGAAAATAGACATAAAGACGGTAAATAGGCATAAATCATCCCTTAGATCATTATTTAAATACCTTACAGTTGAAGCTGAGGTCTCTGCTGGGAAGCCATATTTTGAAAGAAATGTGATGGAGAAGATTCCGATTAAGAAGGTATCAGAGACATTGAATGAACGGGCAAAGAAAATTACAGATAAGATTTTTATTGAGGACAAGGATGTAGATTTTCTAGAATATGTTCAAAATGAGTATGCAGCTTCTCTATCCCCTGCTCAAATGAGGTATTTCAAGCGGGACAAAGAAAGAGATTTCGCAATCCTTTCTCTATTTTTGGGTAGTGGCATTCGTGTAAATGAACTTACAAATTTGAGAATTAAGGATATAGACTTTAGTGCTAAAGAGATTAGCGTTATTAGAAAAGGAGGAAAAAAAGATACTGTATCTATTACTCCATCCTCTCTTGAAGACGTCGAGGCATATTTAGAGGTTAGAAAAGAAAAATATAAAGCTGGCGACGGTGAAAATGAATATATTTTTGTGAAAAACTTAAAGGGTAATCCACAACCGCTTACAAACCGTGCAGTTGAAGATATCGTTTATAAATACACTAAGTCTTTTGATAAGCGTATGTCCCCACATAAACTTAGACATACGTATGCGACTAATTTAGCGGAGCAAACCGGTGGTGACATACCTTTAATCATGAATCAGTTAGGCCATACTCAATCTGATATTTCTCTTTTGTATATAAACACAACAAGGGAAAAACAAAGGTTAGCTTCAGAGTTGTTGGATAAACGAAGAAAGAAAAAATAGATATCCATTGGCTATAAATTGGCCTAATGATCCAGTAATTCCTACTAGTGTGAAAAAAGGCCTCTTAAATACACGATGTATTTAAGAGGCTTTTTTTCTATATTTAATTACTCTGGTTGGCAGCAGAGCTCACCTTCACCTTTTTCAAGAGAAGATTTTAAGCTGCTTAGTACACCGGACCAGGCCATCTCATGCCACTTATATGCTTGATCCCACTCTTCTCCATTTTTCCAACCAGTGTGGTTTACTTTTACTTCTGTTGTATTTTCATCAATTTCTTTGAAGCTTACTTGTACCAGTGTCAATTCACCATGGTTCATAAGTTCATCGAATTGATCAGGACCCTTCCATTGAAAGTTTAATTCTTGTTGAGGAATGAGTTTCTCTATTTTACAACCTTTTGTACACATTCCAGTAGTGTTACCTGGTTCAAAGTAAAGTTCAAATGCTCCGCCTTCTTTAGGTTCTACGATGGCATCACTAGCAA
>JAPSKD010000162.1 GCA_031177865.1 Bacillus sp. (in: firmicutes)
CATGCGATTCGACCTTGGCAGCATGTATTAGATCCCTTAAGCGGCTATTTAACCTTAGCTGAAAAGCTATATTCCGAAGGACAAAACTTTGCTGAAGGCTGGAATTTCGGTCCAGATGATGGGGATGGAAAGACAGTGGAATGGATTGTCAAACAAATTTGTTCGAAATGGGGAACTAGCGCCTCCTATGATGTCGAGCCAGGACCACACCCACATGAAGCCCATTATTTACGACTCGATTGCTCGAAGGCCAAATTTAAATTAGGCTGGTATCCGAGATGGAATGTCGAGCAGGCGATTGACAAAAGTGTGGAATGGACAAGGGCTTATCTAAACAATGAGGATGTTAGGGCTGTCTGCTTACGTCAAATCATGGAGTATTTAAAAAGCTAACAAAAGAAAGGGGGAGACTGGATGAAAGTCGTTATACTTTGCGGAGGAAAAGGCACGAGAATGAGTAAAATCACCAATGAACTTCCAAAGCCGCTTGCCTTAATCGGGGATAAGCCGATTCTTTGGCATATTATGAAAGTTTATCAGAACTATGGTTTTAATGATTTCATATTATTACTCGGTTATAAAGGCGACAAGATCAAGGAATATTTTATGGACTACGAATGGAAGAATAATAGTTTTACGATGGACTCCTCTACTGGTGATATTAAAATCTTAGGTCCGACAGAAAAATGGAAGATTACGTTTGTTGATACCGGTTTGAATACCTTGACTGGAGGCAGAATTAAAAAGGCTCAAAAATATATTGGGGACGAAAGTTTCCTTTTAACTTATGGTGATGGCTTATGTGATGTTAATTTGCACGAGTTGATTCAATTTCACAAGTCGAAAGGTACGATTGCGACCGTAACAGGAATCAAGAAAAAGAGTCAATTTGGCACCTTAACGGTGAATCAGGGAATCGCAGAATCCTTTGAGGAAAAAACGCAGACAGACGGAATCATCAATGGGGGCTACTTTGTTTTAAGTCCTGAGGTCTTTAACTATCTTAAGGATAATCACCAATGCATATTTGAAGAGGAACCGTTGAAAAAATTAACTCAAGACCGTCAATTATCTGTCTATCTGCATGATGGATTTTGGACAGCCATCGATACTTATAAAAATGTATTGGACATCAATCAGATGTGGGAGCAAGGGAACATTGCATGGAATCCGAAGCTAAAATGATGGATGAGAACTTTTTTTGCACGATTCTGTCCAAAACAAGGCTATATCAAGGTCTTGCTTTACTTGCTTCTCTAAAAAAGGTGATGGGTGATGAATATTACATCTTTATCCATTGTATCGACGAAGAATCGTACACCCTTTTGAAAAAAATTAACTGGAAAAATGCGAAGCTCATCCACGAAAAAAACTTAGCAAAAAGGATTGTTGAACGAAAGAATGAACGTAAGGTTCATGAGTACTGTTGGACGCTGAAGTCAGTTATTTGTGAATATGTGCTGCGGAAGTATCCTTCTGTTAAGAGGATTACGTATTTGGATTCAGATTTGTACTTTTGGGGTGACCCAAGGGGAATTTTTAAAAATCAGCCAGACTGTTCGGTGCTGCTTTCCATCGAAGAAAAGTATAGCCTTAGAGCAAATCAAAGCATTCAACGGCGAAGTAAAATAACAGGATTATACAATTCCGGATTTATTTCTTTTTTACAGGATGAAATTGGTCTCCAAGCGGTTACATGGTGGAAGGAAAAATGCTTGGAAAACTGTAAGATTGCCCCTGAAGAAGGAATATTCGGGGATCAGAAATATTTAGACGAGCTCCCTGGTTTATTCCCTGGCATTTGCGATATTACGACACCTGGAGTTAATGTTGGACCATGGAATGAATTGAAATATCAGTTTTCAAATGATGATGGATTGATACTGGTGGATGACCAATTGCTGATTTTTTACCATTTTAGTGGATTACGCGTTACAGGCAAAAACAATTTACAGTCGGTTAATCGTATAAATAGAAAAAGACGTCCCATTATCTATCAGCTCTACCGTGACGCTATTGTTGAGGCGATTGAAACTGTGGAGAGAATAGATCCAACGTTTAATGGGTTCGCAGATGAAGTAGATATACAAAGATATTGGGACTAAGGTGGTGAATCACATAAAACCCCTAATGGGCTATCACTAAAAACCTTTGATTATCTATCCTCATTACCATCAAGTGACGATCAAACATTATCTGGAGGAGACAACGAAAATCAACTGGCGGGATAAAGGTGTAAAAGGTATAAGATGGAACGAGAAATACGGATTTAAGAAGGTCAAGCTTTCCAGGTTATCTTTTTTAGAAAAAATACAACTCTTTCAATCTGCAAAAATTGATTGTTTCTCCGCATGGGCATGGCTTACCAATATCGTCTTCTGCAGCCCAGCTGCAAAGGTCATTGAATTATTCTCTCCGACTTATTTAGTTCCATGTTTTTTTATCATTAGTCAGCATATGGACCTTCGTTATTATGGTTTGATAGGGGAAGCGGTGCTGATAGACGCAGTACGCATAGTGATCCCATTTTAATTGATATCGAAAAACTAAAAAGGAAACTTAGCATAGCGGGCCAATGAAAAGAAATGAGGTGTTATTTGATGGAAAGTGTCTACTGTACGATTATGACGAAAAGTAGATTGTATCAATTTCTTGCACTGGTTTTATCTTTAAATAAAGTGAGAGCTGGGGATTTTCGTTTTTATGTCCTCTGTGTAGATCAAGAGGCATATCAGGTGCTTACCAAATTGAAATGGAATAACCTCAAAGCCACCCTCGATGAAGAGCTGGGTGCGGATATTTTGGCATTAAAAAAAGAACGTAGGATTCACGAATACTGCTGGTCGTTAAAAGGGTTATGGCTGGAGACGATTTTTCAAAAGTACCCTAAAGTCAAGCGGGTCACTTTTATGGATTCAGATTTATATTTTTGGGAGGACCCTGAATTGATTTTTAAAGCGCAGAGCGATTGCTCCGTTTTATTATCGAGAGAGGAAAAATACAGTCCTAAATGGAGAGCGAGCTTCGTTAAAAGGCTGACAAGGTTAACCGGTGAGTATAACTCGGGATTTATAAGCTTTAAGCGTGATGAAATGGGGATGGCCTGTTTATCCTGGTGGAAGGAAAAGACCATAGAGGCCTGCAGGATTGACCCACGCAAGGGGATTTTTGGCGATCAAAGGTATTTAAATGAGATGCCTAAAGTTTTTTCAAACATCTGTGATATTACAACACCAGGTGTAAATGTAGGAATATGGAATTATCGAAAATATACTTTTTCAGAGAAAGATCGTCGTGTCTTTATCGACCAAACCCCGCTAATTTTTTATCACTTTACTGGCGTTAGAGTCATTAAGCATGAAAATGAAGTGGAACTGGTCCACGAAACACATGAAAACACCCCGTTTGTTTTCACACTTTATCAAAATACCCTTACACAGATTGTTATGGTGGTAAAGCAACTTGAGCCTGATTTTGACGGATTTGCCACCAAAGAGGATTTACAAAAGTATTGGTAGGTTTGATGAGAAGGAGGAGCGGCAGTGAGAGACCTTAGGCGAGTTTGCAGGGAATTCGGGATTGGAAGGCTGGTGGAGGTAGAAGACCTTCTCGGCGGTGGTTACATTAACGGTAATCTGAAAATCCGCACGACCAAGGGCCACTTCGTGGTTCGAATCTTCCTTAAGGAAGTTGCAGAAGAAAGGCTTAAGTATGCTTGTTCTATTGTTTCAAAGCTTGTTGAAGAAGGAGTTCCTGCTCTGTTGCCGCTCCTGAATAGTGAGGGTGTAACTCACACAAGGTATAAGGAGTTTGTCGTCCAGATTACTCCTTTCGTAGAAGCCTCTCGTTTTCAATGGATCCCTGAGCAAGCCTATTATTGTGGTAAAACGCTGCGCAGGATGCACGATACACTGATTGGGATGGAGAATAGTCCGAAACCCAGGGCGTTTATCACTATTATCAACTTGATCCCGCAGCCATGATGGAAGAATTGATAGAAAATGGTCATACCTTACCCAGTCATGAGGGAACGGCGTTTGATGATTTTTATAGCTTGTTGGAGCCTCTTAGCATCGACAGTGGTAATCTGCCGAAGACAATCATTCATGGTGATTGGAATCCAAGCAATCAATTGTATAACGAGAATAATGAAGTTTGCAGTTTCATGGATTTTGATACTCTGCAGCAGGGTGAACGGGTATTTGATGTTGCTTATGCACTTTATTTTTTCCTTATCCAGCGGCGTAATGAAATGGTGACACAGGAGTTTTTGAAAGGGTACGGGGCTTTGACACAGCAGGAAATCGATGTTCTTCCGTCTCTGATTGCCAAAATTGGCTTGTACTTTGGGATATTGGTTAAATATGGAGAGTTTCAGTTTGAGAGAAATCTAGACCAATTAAAATGGATAATCTCTGAGCAAGGAAGGAATAAGGTTCAAGAATGCTGCATAAGAGATTCATAACCCTTTTGGTGGAAGGCTGATGTGAATGCAGAGCTGGAAAAATAAAAATGTATTTGTCACTGGCAGTACAGGGTTCGTTGGAAGTCATATGGTTCAGGAATTACTGCGTCTTGGCGCAAATGTAACCGCGCTGGTAAGAAAACCTCGATTTGATAACAGAATCAATTTTGTTAAGGGGAGCTTGGATGATTTTGAGGTAATCAAAAAAGCCCTCGAAGAATTTGAAATTGATACCGTTTTTCATATAGCTGCCCTTGCTGTTGTGGGGGAAGCGCGCCTCAATCCCATCGCAGCCTTTGAAACCAATATCCGCGGAACCTGGAACGTATTGGAGGCTTGCCGGCAATCTTCTGTTAAAAGAGTGATTGTTACATCCAGTGAAAAAGTGTATGGTGATTCAGTGGTCCCGCCCTATGTGGAGTCGATGCCGTTGCAAGGGAGACATCCCTATGATGTTTCAAAAAGCTGTGCTGATTTAATTGCTTATACTTACTTTCATACGTATCAGCTCCCGGTGTGCATTGTTCGCTGTGGGAATTTATTTGGGGGCGGGGATTTGAACTTTACTAGAATCATTCCAGAAACAATTCAATCTCTTATAAAAAATAGAGTACCGGTAATACGGAGTGATGGCAGCTCGGCCCGGGACTTTTTTTATATTGAAGATGGTGTTCACGCTCATTTACTAGTGGCAGAAGAAATGGAAAGCAGTCCGATTGCAGGCGAAGCCTTTCATTTCAGTTATGAGAAACCGCAGAGTGTTTTGGAAGTTGTGGATCAGATTAGAAAGTTGATGAACAGTGATTTAGTGCCGATTATACAAAATCAAACTAGTCATGATTCTAACATTCAATATCTGTCTGCGCAAAAAGCTAGGGATGTTTTGGGCTGGAAACCAGTATATAGCTTTGAATCCGGTTTGAATAAAACAATTGAATGGTACCAAAAATACCTTGAAGACCATGTTGGCTGACATGGTCTACTTTGCTTTAGGTCTTTTTATTGCTTTTACTAGCAGTAAAATATACCCCACCAGGATTGGCGTATCCTACAAAGATAATGAGGACAAACCATGCCTATAAAGGGTTCTCAATTTTTTTATCATTCATTTAGTAGTCACCTAGAGTGTTTTACTATTATTATATTTGTAGTAGTTTATGAATAATTGGAGGTGGGGTTGGAAGATGGCAGATTTGCGTTATCCGATTGGAATATTTTCTTTTGATGTTCCTTTGACAATGGAAGTCGTTGAAAATTGGATGAAGGAAATGGAAGTTGCACCATTTCAACTAAGAGAGGCAGTAAGGAATTTAAGTGAGAAACAGCTCGATACACCTTATCGTCCAGGAGGATGGACTGTTCGCCAAGTTGTTCATCACATTGCAGACAGCCATATGAACAGCTATATTCGTTTCAAATTAGCGCTGACGGAGGATCAGCCAACGATTAGAGCTTATTTCGAAGATAGGTGGGCGGAACTTCCGGATTCGAAGTTACCGGTTGAAATTTCGTTGTCCCTCCTAGAAGCTTTACATGGGCGATGGGTAACATTGCTGCGTTCTTTGAAAGAATCTGATTTAGAAAAAACCTTCGTCCATCCTGATTCAGGTGTTCAAACAGTAGGGAACACTATTGGAATGTATGCATGGCATGGACGCCATCATATCGCCCATATTACCTCCCTTCGTAATCGGCTAGGGTGGTAACTTGAGACCGACTTTTCTATAGAGTCGGTCTATTTTTTTTGATTAAAAATTTTAAAAAATAGCTAAAAAGGTAATTAAGGCTGGCAGCAGGCGAAAACAGAAGTTTTTGGATCGTGATTCTCCAGCCAAAAGTGTACGACTGTACCTATGGAGATAGCGGAGAAATGACTGACTTTTCAAAGTAAGCCTTGCTCAAAATTACTGCTAATTTAGTGTGTTCAACATTCTGTCATATCATTTCAACCAAACTGTCAACTTATTACTATACCTATGTTACTAACTATCGATATCTAATATAGTGTAAGTATCAAGAGCAGTTAAATTTGAAAGGCGGAATGACTTATGTTTAACAACTTTTTAAGAGAAAATAATATTTCAGCAGCTATTGTTTTTGGTCTAGTAATGAACTTCTCTTTCTTCCTAGCAGGAACAGTATCTCATAACCCAACCAACATTTTCTTAGGCTTCATCATCTTAGCAGCAGACTTCAAGGCTGGTAAATATGGTTTAGACCGATGGGTGGTTCCATTCATCCGCAAAACAGTTGGTACAACAAACGTAACAGCATAGCTAGAAGCAACGAAAAGACGATTCGCTCTCCCTTCCCGAATCGTCCTTTTGTTGCAACGCTGATATATTCCAATTAACGCCGATATAATTGATTTAACGCTGATATATCGGCGATTAATTGAAAAAACGTATTTATTTCACCGCTTCTGCCAGCAAATCCACGATATGAACAGCACGCATTTTATCAGACAAGCCTTCGCGCGCAATCCCAAGCTGCATTTGCAGCAAGCACCCCGGGTTTGCGGTTACAATCGTAGTCGCATGTGTCGCTTTTGCCTGAACCATTTTATAGTCGAGCATAACCATCGACATTTCGGACTCGACAATATTATAGATTCCAGCAGACCCACAGCAGCGGTCGGCTTCTTTCATTTCTTTGAACTGTATCCCTTTGATGGACTCCAACAGTGTTCGTGGTGCTGAAGCAGTTTTCATCACATTTCGTAAATGGCAGGAATCCTGATAGGTAATGACTTGTGCCGGAAGTTCTAATTTCACTTTTTCATGAAAGGAAACGGCCACTAGTATTTCAGAAATATCCTTTATCCTCGACTTGAACTGGGCGGCGCGGTCTTTCCAAATAGGGTCATCCTTCAACAGGTGATCATAATCAACAAGGAAGGCGCCGCAGCCGCCGGCATTAGTAATAATAAAGTCTACACCTAAGTCTTCGAATGCCGCGATATTTTTCTTGGCAAGCTCTTTCGCTGCATCCTTTTCACCGCTATGACCGTGCAGGGCACCGCAGCAGGTTTGCTGCTTTGGAATCACAATCTCGCAGCCAGCTAATTGCAATAATTTCATGGTCGCGTCGTTTGTTTTCATGAACATGGTATCCATTAAACAGCCGCTGAAAAAAGCAACCTTATGAACTTTTGCAGCGATCGCTGGCAGGTGCACCGGTCGGTTTTTCATTTCTTTCATCGTTGGAACTTTCGGAAGCACTTTTTCCATAGTGGCTAAATTGTCAGGCAACAACCCTAAATAACCTGTTTTACGTGCAAGGGTTTGAATCCCAGAACGCTGATAAAAACCAAGCAAACCTACCATTGTGCGCATACGGTTTTGGTGAGGAAATAACCCTTCAAATACCGTTTTTCTAACTGCTCTGACAGGTAAAGAATGTTTTTTGTTCTGATTAATAATATCTCTTGCTTCTTCTAATAAGTGACCATAATTGACGCCGGAAGGGCAGACCGGCTCACAGGCACGGCAGCCAAGGCAAAGCTCGAGGGAGCGTTCAAAATCCTCATCCGGTTCAACGATTCCGTCAACGACTGCTTTCATCATCGCAATTCTGCCACGCGGTGAGTGGGATTCTTTATAACCTGATTCAATATATGTTGGGCAGGATGGCAGACAAAAGCCGCAGCGCATACAGTTTAAGAGCTCATCCTCGTTCATCCGCTCTTTGAATTGCTGTTGAATTTTTTCTTGTTCTAATAAAGTTGTCATCTTGTTATCACCACGCGTTTCTTGCTGTCTTTCGCAAAGACTTTGCCAGGGTTCATGATGTTATTCGGATCAAATGCCTGTTTAATCCCCATCATCGCAGCGATTCCTTCTTTTTTCAGCTTCCACTCGAGATATGGTGCTTTCATCGCTCCGACTCCGTGTTCACCGGTAATGGTTCCGCCTAGTTCAATCGCTTTTTCAAAAATCTCCGCGAATGCTTTTTCGACACGTTCCATTTCTTCGTGATTTCTTGCGTCCGTCGCACAGGTAGGGTGGAGATTCCCGTCGCCAGCGTGACCAAAGGTACAAATCGTCAATTGATATTTTTCAGTAATTTCATTAATGGCTTTAACCATATTGGCTATTTCTGAGCGAGGAACGGTTGCGTCTTCAAGAATGGTTGTCGGTGCTAAACGAGCCACTGCCGAAAGTGCCGCGCGTCTTGCTGTTCTTAGCGCCATGGCTTCTTCTTCAGTTGCGGCGATTTGAATTGATACCGCATTTTCCTGCTTACATACTTCTGCAATTTTATCTATATCGCGCTCTACCACTTCTGGCGGACCATCCTGTTCAATTAACAGAACCGCTTGGACTTCTGTTGGCAGCCCAATTTGAGCGTAATCTTCGACTACTTTTAATGTAGCCTGATCCAAAAACTCAAGCGTGGTCGGAATGATTTTGTTGGCAATAATTTTTGAAACAGAACGAGCAGCCGCGGAAAGGTCCTGATAAAGAGCGAGCATTGTTTTCCGTGTTTCCGGCATTGGAATCAGCTTCAAGGTCGCTTCGGTAATGACACCAAGTGTTCCTTCAGAGCCAACAAACAAACGGGTTAAATCGTAACCGGCAACATCCTTTGCCAGCTTACCGCCCGTGCGAATGATATCGCCATTTGGCAGTACGGCTTCAAGTCCGATGACATAATCTCTGGTTACGCCATATTTGAGACCGCGCAAGCCGCCTGAATTCTCATTGATATTGCCGCCAATTGTAGATATTTTCATTGAACTTGGATCAGGAGGATAGAAAAGACCCTTTTCCTCAATGGCATGAATCATATCCAGTGTAATTACACCAGGCTGAACGGTAACTGTAAGATTTTCTTCGTCAATCTCAAGAATTTTATTCATATGTTTAAAAAGAAGGACAATCCCGCCTTCGGTTGGGCAAGTTCCTGCACACAGGTTAGTCCCAGACCCTCGCGGAACAATCGGAACTCCGTATTGATTACAAATCTTCACTATTTCTGATACTTCCTTTGCATTGCGCGGACTGACTACAGCATCCGGCATCGATTGGAAGTTAGGTGTCGCGTCATAGGAATATACTAAACGTTCTATTTTAGAATCATCGAAGTTTTTTTCACTAACAATTGAAATCAATTTTTCTCTTATTTCATTCGAGAGCATGCTATTTCCCCCAATTTCGTACTATTTTCATACTATCTAAAGTATAAAAAAAACAGGCCTAAGCCTGCTATAGAGAAACATACAAAATACCAGTTTGTTTTCGTTGAACTTTTGGTTATTCATCTAAAAAGAGGACAGCAAGATACAAACAAAACAAATCATGAATACTGTTTGGATTTAAATGAGTCAATTCCTCAATTTTTTTCAAACGATAATGGAGGGTGTTGATATGAATGTGTAAGGATTGAGCTGTATTTTTCAACGAATGATTTTGATTAAATAGTTCAACTAAGGTTTCCAGAAGGTCCTTTTCTGTTAACAGCGGTTCAATCGTCCGTTGAATGTATTCGGATTTTATTTCTGACGTTAGTTCCCCTGTTACCATTTCAAGGATTAATTCTTCATCAAAAATAATCCCTCTATTCCGTCTCGCCAGTTTCAACGCTCGTTCGGCCTGTGCATAGGAATGGTGCAGGCCCGGCGGTGCTGCACATTGACCAACGCCAGCATAGGCAGATAACCCAAAGCTATTTTTAATATATAGAAGAAAGTGTTCTAGTCGATGTTTGATGGACGTTGGTTGAACGGATACGGAGCAATCGATTAATACAATGATTCGTTCGTTTCCTGATCTTGTGACCACATCGTTTTTATTTTGGGAGAAGGAATTCAAAATCGAAGACCATACATCCCTTGATAATGGGTGCTCTCTTTGTTCAAACTCGATGATGACTGCGGTGCGATGTAGTTCAAGATTGATCGTCAGTGCTCGAGCACGTTCAAGCAAATCCGAACTTGGTTCTTTTGCTTGGAGCCACTCAAGGACGAAGGTTTCCATCGCCCGGGAATGATAGTCAAACTGTTCACCATAATAATTTTCGCTGATTAACAGCTCTGTCATTTTGCGGATAATTTCACCAAAAGGGGTGACGGTTTCTGGGTCACCGGTAATCCCAATGACGCCAATGACATCATGCTGAAAGAAAATCGGGAGATTGATACCGGATTTTACCCCTTTTAATTGAGGGGTATCTTTTTCAGTAATAATCAGCTTTTTCTTCTGTTGTGACGTAATGAATGCCCCTTCATGGAAGGTACCTATTCGATCTCGGTTGGTGCTGGCCATGATGATTCCCTCTGTGTTCACGACAATGATTTCTTCTGCTATTAATTTCTGGACTTCCCTGACAATTTTTTCTGCGAGTTCTGGTTGAAGCATGTACAGCACCACCTGCCATTGATTAAAATGGTATTTTATTAAATACTATAAACATATTGAAAAAATAGTGCAAAGGGGAGAGTAAGTTGGCATATAAATTATTAGCAACAGATTTGGACGGGACGTTATTAAACGAACAAAGAGAAATTGATAGGGAAAACATTGACGCGATTCATGAGTACCGCCAAAAAGGAGG
>JAPSKD010000485.1 GCA_031177865.1 Bacillus sp. (in: firmicutes)
AGCCAAAAGATTCCCATTGCGCTCAAGAAAAAGAAAAATCCTAAGACGATGCTAGCGTAAAAAGGAATTAACGTAAGAACAATGTAATCTTTTTTCGTTCCTTCTCCATTTCGGATATTAAGGAAAGCCCACAGCGCAAGCGGCATTCCCAACGTACTAAGCATGCCTGATGGCCAAAAGGGAGTTAAGGCAAATGCCAGCGAAACGCACACTTGCACAAAGCCCCATTTTTCACCAGGAAGAAAGTGTTTTTTTAGTAGTAAATACATCCCAATAAATGCAACTACCCTTGTTAAAGCTTGACTGATTCCATATGCAATCATGGTTGGAAACATCGCATAGAGCCAGACTATGATACTGTATTCCGTTCCAAACGCATTTCTTGGCACCCCGTTAATAATTTGGGGGATTACCGCGTCAACATCCCCAAACATTTGACCGCTCTTTGCTAGGACCTTGTACCATGCTAAATTCGAATCCAAGTTATCATGAACACGTATATGAGCATTCTCTTGGAGAATGAAAAGTGGGGAGAGATATATTGTTAGAATTAGCAAAGCAAAAAGGATCCATTTTAGCTCTTTTTTCTTATTATTGAACACTCTCTACACCTCGTAAGCCTTCTTTCTCTTGTTTAATAAAGTTTGCATCTGGGATGGAAATTATTCCTTTTGAGCAATTGTTTTCCTAATTCGTTCGTTAATACGAAATACATGCATAACAAAAAATACCTTCCAAATTAATGGAAGGTATCTTTTTATGGATTTAGTGTTTTATTTGTTTATTTTCGTAAACATTTAAAAGAAGATCGAGCTTTTGGCTGCATTGAACAACATTTGGGTTTGAATATCCATATTGTCGTGCTAAATCAATCATTTCCATTCTTGTTTTTTCAATATCAGATAACAAATAGTTCATGCTGGTTTCCACGGCTCAACCTCTTTTCATGTCTATAACATATTTATTTTATTAACCTTAATTTAAGAAATTTTTCACTTTAAAACAAGTAGTCTACCTTAAAAATAATTGTAACTTTCGTGAACATTATACTAGTACAATGTTCACATTTCTCATGAGGTTTGGTCAGAACTCAATATAGATTCAAGCTCTTTGACAAGAACTTTTCCTGTTTCAATATACTCTTCAGGAAAACTGGCATCCTTATCAACGGGTTCAGAGAATTGATTTAAGGTGCCTGCTGATACGTGGTCGTCGAGACCAATTTGATACTTATGAGACAATAGGAATGGCCTTCCAAGTTCAACTGTACAGCTGTGTGCGTCTAACTGACCATCTACGGCTGAAAACGGCAGCCTTAAAAACTGATAGCCCACTTCATCATTTATCTTGTAATCAAAGGCACCGTGATCATAATCCCAGTTACCGCCGATTGAATATCCGATTGGTTTTAGCATTTGTTCGAGCTTATACAAATCAAACTGCTTACCTTCTATACTTGATGGTATTTCAATCATAATACAGCCCCCTTTTCATCATTATTTATTAGTTTTCCCAAAAAATAAAAAATAGAGTACTGATTTTTTCAGTACTCTACTTTTTTATTAGGCTTGTTTTAAACTTGGTCTGTTAATTTCCGCTCCAGGCACTTCGCACACCTTAGGGCGGTCCGGTGAGCCTCCCGCAGGAGTCTTCGTGCCTTCCGCTCCAATTAACAGAGTGCTAAAAATTAATTATTAGCTTTTAAAGTCTTTTTTCAAGTTCTGCTTTCTTTTCTTCGAATCCTGGCTTGCCTAATAATGCAAACATGTTGACCTTGTATGCCTCAACTCCTGGTTGGTCGAATGGATTTAC
>JAPSKD010000163.1 GCA_031177865.1 Bacillus sp. (in: firmicutes)
GGGGTATTTCCTTCATTTAATGTTAAACCAGGTGTTTCAATACTTACTGGTAGAAATTCTTTATATGCTTCAATCAATCCTGGCCATCTCATATTGATTTTCTCACCACTCTATAAGCACTTTTAATTTCTTTAACCGCTGGTAAATCATTTAATTCATAAAGGATGGCATCATAATTTGTAAGTGACGCTTTATGTGTAACCAAGACAATTTCTGAAGTTTCGTTTTTCTTAACTGGAAGCTGTAATATTTTTTCAAAGCTGACACCATACTTCGCGAAAATGGAGGTAAGTTCAGCAAATACACCAACCTCATCCTGTACATGGATTCGTAAGAAGTATTTAGAGTACTTTTCATTATCATCCTTTAAGCGCTTAGGATACTGTGGTGTTACCGCACTGCGTCCATTCACTCCAAGTCGTAGATTTTTCATTACTCCGACTAAATCTGAAACCACTGCCGTTGCAGTTGGCAGGCTTCCTGCACCTGGTCCATAAAACATTGTTTCACCAACAGCTTCGCCGTACACATAAACAGCGTTATACTCGTTTTGAACAGAAGCCAATGGATGGTTGTCGGACAAGAATGTAGGCTGAACACTTACCTCTACTTTTTCCCCTTCTCGGTGGGCATATCCTAACAGTTTCATTGTATAGCCTAACTGTTTACCGTATCGTAAATCTTCTTCTGTGATGTTGGATATCCCTTTAACCTGTACATCATCAAGCTCTATATTCATTGAAAATCCTAAAGTCGCTAAAATGGTCATTTTACGAGCTGCATCTAACCCCTCTACGTCTGAAGTAGGGTCTGCTTCTGCAAAGCCCAGCTCTTGTGCTTCTTTCAAAACATCTTCATAATTTAACCCATCTTGGCTCATTTTTGTTAAAATAAAATTGGTTGTACCATTTACAATACCCATCATTTGGGTAATCCTATCAGAGGCGAGACCATCAACCAGCCCTCTTAAAATTGGAATACCTCCAGCTACACTGGCTTCATAAAACAAATCACAGCTGTTTTCAGAAGCAACAGTTAACAATTCTGATCCATGAAGCGCCATTAAATCTTTGTTTGCCGTTACAACATGCTTTCCTTGACGGAGGGCACTAAGCAAATATTCCTTTGTTTCGTTGACCCCGCCCATCACCTCTATCACAACATCTATCTCAGGATCATGCAGGATATCTGATGGGGTAGACGTTAACAACACTGGATCCACTTCAGCCGGTCTTGTCTTATGTAAATTTTGGACCAGGACTTTCTTGATGACAACAGGACAACCGACCTGGTGCATTAATTTATCTTGGTGATTTTTGATGATTTTTACAACCCCTGAACCAACTGTTCCTAAACCGAGTAACCCAATTTGGATTGCTTTCATAATTGAACCCTCCCACTCTGTCTACTACATACGTACAATTGTCTTTATATAGTAGACATTATATTATTCTCTCAATATATTTACAATAGACTAATTTTTTTAAAAATTCAATGTAATCGCTTTCTGCCGTGCCAGTATTGGCCTCACATTTTAAAAATATTTTTTAAATTTGAATACTCAAAAAATTATTTATTTTAACCCTTTACAATATAAAAGGTATCCATGTAGAATATTCTTTAAATTCAGGTAAATATCCAAATAAAAGTGTTGATGAAGACGGCATTAAGAGAATGCTTCAGAGAGCCGGTGGCTGCTGTGAACCGGTGCAATTTCTTAAATTTTTGCCCAGCCCTTCTGAACTGGCAGACTGAAGTTTTAGTAGGAATGCCCGGGATATCCCGTTAACCTATTGAGGCTGCGTCCTTATGCAGCAAAAGAGGGTGGCACCACGTATGATCACGTCCCTCATAACAAGACAAATCTGTCCTGTTATGGGGGATTTTTTAATTTTAAAGCGGAAGCGCCTGGTTCAGGGAAAAATGCAGTTCAATTTTTCCTAGGGGCGACAGGCATAAGACGAACTCTGCAAGAATGCGCTTTTTGCCTTCTTCATGGAAAAATGCAGTTCAATTTTTCCTAGGGGGCGGCTTATGACTCGAGTCCTAAGGAGCTGAAACTAGACACGCTTATGACCCCGAGCCCCTAGGCGCTGGAGCTGGATAGTTTGATAATTTACATTAACTAATGAGAGGATGAGTTAAAAGATGTTTAAGGTACTAGTAACGGATGGCATTAGTGATACTGGTTTGAAGAGTTTGTTTGACCACCCTAATTTTATTGTAGAGCGCCAGCCTACATTAAAGCTAGAAGAGTTAAAGAATATTATTGGAGATTACGAGGCTTTAATTGTACGCAGCCAGACGAAAGTAACGGCAGAACTGCTTCAATATGCCGACAGGCTTAAGGTAATTGCAAGAGCCGGTGTAGGTGTAGATAATATCGATGTGAATGCTGCTACAGGTAAAGGAATCATCGTCATAAATGCTCCTGGTGCCAACACGATTGCGGCTACAGAACATACATTAGCGATGATGCTCTCTATGGCCAGAATGATTCCCCAAGCTCACAAGAAAACGGTTGGAGGAGAATGGGACAGAAATTCTTTCAAGGGAGTAGAATTATACAAAAAAACTCTTGGTGTCATTGGAATGGGTAAAATCGGAACCGAAGTAGCGAAGCGTGCTAAGAGCTTTGGGATGAATATCTTAGGTTACGATCCTTATTTAACTGAGGAAAGAGCCGAGAAACTTGGAATGAAAAAAGCTAGTCTCGATTTAATCGCTCGTGAGTCAGATTTCATTACGATTCACACACCGCTTACAAATGATACAAAAGGTTTAGTAAACGACGAATACTTAAGCAAGACAAAAAAGGGAGTAAGATTTATCAACGTCGCACGAGGCGGAATTATTGATGAAAAGGCATTGGTAAGGGCGATTCGAGCCGGCCATGTTGCAGGTGCAGCACTCGATGTTTTTGAAAAGGAACCTGTTGCTGATCCAGAATTGCTGGATAATCCAAATATTATTGTTACTCCGCATTTGGGGGCTTCTACTGTAGAAGCACAGGAAAAAGTAGCACAAGAGGTCAGTGAAGAAATTATTGAAATCCTTGAAACACAGTCCATCCGCAATGCGGTGAATATGCCGCAAATGTCAGGTGAAACACAGCAAAAAATGCAGCCATACTTATTGCTTGGAGAACATGTGGGACAGCTGGTGGTTCAACTATTAAAACATGCTCCTTCTAAAATCGAAATTAATTATTATGGAGATTTAATTGAAGAAGATACTGAACTATTAACTCGAACCATGATTAAAGGGGTCCTATCTCATCATTTAAGTGACTCTGTTAATTTAATTAATGCTCTTCATCTTTTAAAAGAGCAAGGTGTTTCCTATAATGTGCAAAAAAATGCCACGAATAAAGGTTTTGCCAACTACATGGAACTTTCCATTACTAAAGGTTCGGAAACAGCCAAAATTGGTGCAACCGTATTAAACGGCTATGGTGCAAGAATCGTGAAAATCAACGACTACCGTATTGACGTAAGACCTGAAAGCCACCTCTTACTTGTAAAACATCAGGACGTGCCTGGTATGATCGGTAAGGTTGGGTCTCTTCTTGGGGATTATCAGATTAATATCGGAACGATGCAGGTAGGTAGAACCACTGTTGGTGGAGAGGCAATCATGGTGTTGACACTTGATAAGCAGATTACTCCAGAGATTATCCGCGCCCTTACACTAATTAATGGTTTAAACGAAGCTCAATCTCTAGAGTTATCGAATGTAGATTCCTTTTACCCAGGAAAGATAGAGCTAGAAAAAGTTAAATAGAAAAGAACAGAGGGATTGCACTGCAATCCCTCTTATTTTTGAACGATAAGATTCCTTATATCGAGGACATTATTAAGGATATAATCTGCCTCATGCTTCTCAAAGTCACCTCTTGCGTCTTTTCCTGATAATCCTGTTAAAACGGCAGCAAACTGACAGCCCATTTTCCTTGCAGCCAGCAAGTCGGCCAAGGAATCCCCTACAACTAATACCTCTTCACCATTTTCAATTGGCAAGTGGGTATTTAAACAATCTTTAACGGAAGTATCCCTGCCTTTTAGGCCCATAATGTACGTAAACGGATTTGGTTTTGATAATGGTCGTCTTTCAATCAGCTCTTTTTCTGCTTTTAGGACATCATCTGCCGTGACAATATGATTAAGGTCAAAGTGTTTTAGCCAGTCCAAATGGTGAAAAGGCTGAATGGTTTCAAGCTCAGGTCTCCCCGTTCCAATTCCAATCTTTATTCCAGATTCATTAAGGAATGTAAAAAGTTCGTCAATGTCTGATTTAGCTGCCAATGTGGTTTCATTTGCTAAAAAGCCTTTCTTTCCCAGCTGGACAGAAGGTCTACCAGTGGATTTTTCCACATTCTCATCCCCAACGTACCATTCCTGACAGGTATGCTCACATACTGACCATAGCTCGCTAATTCCACTGAAGATAGTCGTTTGAACCCCCAGCTGCACTGAAGCTAATTGATTTAGATAATTGAATAATTCTTGCTTTGTTTCCGTTGACTGTTCAAAATCGGAAATAAATCTATCGAAATCTAAGTTAACCTCATATTTTTGTATTACCCTGCCTATTTCAAGCAATACTTCTCTATTAATTGGTTCTTGTAGCCAGCTATTTATTCTATCCTTTTCGCTTTCCTTAATTTGAGATAAAAGATGAATGAATTGATGACCAAAGGACAAATAAATCATATCCCAATTCGCATTGAGTCCCCTTGACTTCATAAGCTTAAGTACCTCATCATTTTTTCCAAACACAGTCTCGCGAATGGCCTTAATTTCAGCCGAACTATAGTCTGTTTTTAATTTTCCAGGCGCCAATCCCAAATAATTATTACTAACTACCAATTCCCAAACGGTTAAAGCTGACGCATCAAAATAATGCTCCTCACTTAGCAACACCCCATCCACGTCAAACAATACTTTTTTTATCATCTAACCACCCTCTTCTCCAGTCCACTTTATTCCGTTATCGTACCACAGCGAAGACCTATATTTAAAGTAAATAATGATTGAAAAAAAGTGTAATGTTCACAAGGTAATTAATTGTTTTAAATTAAATAGTTTACCATTCAATATGAATGATTTAATTGAGCTGTTTTTTTATATTTTATTCGGTATATTGACTGTACAAATCTTTTACCGCAGCTATAAGCGCATTGACTGCTTTTCCCCGATATCCCTCTCTTATCATTTCAACGATTTCATCAATCCCATCCTGTAAGCTGTGACCCTTTAAAATTTGTTGAATATATTCTCTCCCATGGTCAGTGGCAAGGGTGCAGGAGGACTGGATAATGACCCCATATTTTTTATCAATCTCAACAGTAATGGTTAAAGAGTCAAATACACTTTGGGCTGCCATCCCCTGCGGCAGACGGGCATGACCAGCGAGGAAATAGGTTTTTATTCCTGACATATTTTCACCTATCCTTTTATTAAAATCTCTTCAAATGGCCAGGCAGGCAGCATTTTTCGCAGTGGTTTATCTTCGCGGTAACCAAGTGCATATTCCCCCTGCATAATCGTATGAATTTCTCTTGTTCCCTCATAAATTACGGGAGCCTTTGCATTCCGTAAATAGCGCTCAACCGGGAATTCATTTGAGAAGCCGTAAGCACCATGTATTTGCACAGCATCGTTGGCTGCTTCATAGGCGGCATCACAGGAAATCCATTTTGCCAATGAAGTTTCTTGTGTGTTGCGTTTACCGCTATTCTTTAACCAGCCAGCTTTAAAGACTAACAGGCGAGAAATCTCAAGGTTTGCGGACATTTTTGCGACCATTTGCTGGACAAGCTGATGCCTTCCGATTTCTTTACCAAATGTTTTTCGTTCCTCACAGTATTTTACACTTGCCTCCAGCGATGCCATGATTGTCCCACAGGCCCCTGCAGCAACCGTAAACCGTCCATTATCAAGCGCAGCCATGGCAATTTTAAAGCCCTCGCCTTCATACCCAAGCATATTCTCTGCTGGAACCCGAACATTGTCTAAAAACACTTCTCCCGTATTCCCTGCGCGGATGCCAAGCTTTCCTTTAATCGCTTTTGTAGACACCCCTGGGAAGGTTCGTTCAACAATAAAGCAGGAGATGCCTTTATGCTTCGCTCCCGGATTCGTTTTTGCAAAAATCAAAAAGTGATCGGCAACGTCACATAATGAAATCCATGTTTTCGAGCCATTTAATAGATAATCGTCACCGTCTTTTACAGCCGTAGTCTCCATTGCCGCTACATCAGAGCCAGCGTTTGGTTCGGTTAGCCCAAATGCCCCAATTTTTTCACCCTTTGCCTGCGGAACAAGATACTTTTTCTTCTGTTCCTCTGTTCCCCATTGCAAAAGCGTCATGCTGTTTAAGCCGGTATGAACAGAAACCGCGGTACGGAAAGCGGTGTCACCCCGCTCTAATTCCTCGCAAACGATTGCGAGCGTATTGTAATCCATACCAACACCGCCATACTCCTCAGGTATACATACACCCATAAGCTGCAAATCGGCTAAGCGCTTCAAAATATTGGTTTCAAAATGCCCATTCTCATCCCACGCTTTAATAAAAGGAATAATTTCTCGATCTACAAATGTTCTAACAACCTTCCTCACGCTTTTCTGTTCTTCGGTATATGAAAAATTCATTTAATTTTCCCCCTATATAATGTGGTTTTGTTTCATAGCTTGAATTTCGGATTTAGAATATCCCAGCTTTATTAGGACTTCGTCCGTATGTTCGCTAAGCAATGGCGGGTGACGTTCGATTTTTACCGCTGTTTTTGAAAACTTTAACGGTGAACCGACCAGCTTTAAATCAGGTATTATCGGATGCTTTACACCTACAACCATATGTCTTGACCTCGCCTGCTCCGACTCTAATGCTTCTTTGATATTATTGATCGGACCATTTGGGATGCCTGCTACATCAAGAAGCTGTTTCCATTCTGCTCTTGATTTCGTTTTAATTTTCTTGGCAATAAGGCTTACTAACTCGTCCTTATATTGCAGCCTGCCGGCGTTGGTTTCGTACTTTTGAGAGAGCAGTGATTGGTCCTCAAGTAGAACAGCCATCTTTCGATATTGCTGGTCATTTCCAACTGCAATCACAAAATCGCTATCGCTGGCAGTGAACACCTGATAGGGAACGATATTTGGATGGGCATTGCCAAGACGTTTTGGAACTTGACTCGAACATAAATAATTACTCGCAACATTCACCATTGCAGCCAGCTGGGAATCAAATAAGGAGATATCCACTTCTTGTCCCTCTCCTGTCATGTTTCGATGTTGAATCGCCCCTAAGACTCCGATACAGGTATACAACCCGGTTAATACATCAGCAATTGCTACGCCGACCTTTACTGGCTCGGAATCCTTGTCGCCGGTAATACTCATTAATCCTGACATTGCTTGAATCATATAATCATAGCCTGGCAGATGGGAGTATGGTCCATTGGATCCAAAGCCGCTGATTGATGCTAGGATTATTCCCTTATTACACTTTTTCATTTCCTCATAACCGATGCCCAGGCGCTTGAGAGTTCCTGGCTTAAAATTCTGGACAACTACATCTGCATCTAAAACAAGTTTTTGTAAAATTTCTATACCTTGTTCCGACTTCAAGTTTAGAGTGATTCCTTGCTTATTTCGGTTGGTGCATAGGTAGTAGGCACTTTCTCCTTCCACAAACGGTGGTCCCCATCCCCTCGTTTCATCTCCGGTATCAATACTTTCAATCTTTATTACCTCCGCCCCCATATCTGCTAAAATCATCGTGCAATATGGTCCGGCTAAAACTCTCGATAAATCGATTACTTTCAACCCATTTAATGGTCCTGGCACTCCTGCCCCACCTCTTTTTTTATAAAAATTTTAAAAAGCCAGTGAAATCTTTCAATGACAAATAAAGTCACTGAAGGTTTCACTGGCATTTATTCGTGAATCTTCCTCTGCTAGAGGTTGAAACGAATTTGGCAGTTTTTTATTGGGCTGCGGAGAATAATTCCGCGGTTGTTCGGAATAATCCTGAGAGTTTTCCGAGTAATCCCGCGAAGTTCACAATTTTTTCGGTTAGCCCTATATCAAATATCTATATGTCCAACCCTATTGAAATATATTTAACTTCTAAAAATTCTTCAATTCCGAAGTGACCGCCTTCACGGCCAAGACCGCTCTCTTTATAGCCGCCAAATGGAACTTGAACAGCTGATGGCAGGGCATCATTAAGGCCAATGATTCCGTATTCGAGCTGTTCTGTAATTCTAAAGGAACGGCTTAGATTTTCTGTATAAACATAAGCGGCTAAGCCAAACCGAGAATTATTTGCCCTCTCAATCACTTCTTCCTCGGTTTTGAAGGTCGATATCGGTGCCAGCGGACCAAAGATTTCATCTTTCATACATTCCATATCGTCGTGAACAGCGGTTAAAATTGTCGGAGCATAGAAATAGCCATTACCTTCAGCAGGTTTTAGCCCGCTGTAAGTGACTTTTCCTCCCTTTTTAACTGCATCATTCACAAGAGCTTCTACTTTTTTATAAGCTGCTTTATCAATTAATGGTCCGATGTCGGTCCCTTCTTCGAGTCCGTTGCCAACCTTCAGCTTTTCTAATTCAGCTTGGAAAAGCTTGAGGAAATCATCGGATATCCCTTCTTGCACATATACACGATTCGTACATATACAAGTCTGACCTGCATTACGGAATTTCGATTGTACCAATCCCTCTGCAGCCTTCACTAAATTCGCATCATCCATGACAATAAATGGAGCGTTTCCTCCAAGCTCCAGCGATACCTTTTTAACATTTTCAGCAGCACCGCGCATCAACGTTTTCCCTACTTCAGTCGAACCTGTAAAAGTTATTTTTGTTACACGGGGATCGTTCAGCCAAGTTTCGCCGATTTCCGCTGACCTGCCGGTGATTACATTGATTACGCCGTTAGGGATTCCTGCTTCATGGGCAAGCTCCGCCATTTTTAGCGCGGTAAGCGGAGTCTGATTGGCCGGTTTAACCACGCAGGTACACCCTGCGGCGAGTGCTGGTGCCACTTTTCTTGTAATCATGGCTGCAGGGAAGTTCCAAGGTGTAATCGCTGCAACCACCCCAACCGGTTCCTTTCTAACAAGAATTCGTTTATTTGGGTGGGAGGCCGGAATCGTTTCTCCATAGATTCGTTTCCCTTCCTCCGCATACCATGAGATGAAGCCATTAGCGTATTGAACCTCACCCAATGCTTCTTTTAAAGGTTTACCCTGCTCCATCGTCATAATCTTGGCAATTTCATGTTTGTTTTTATCAATCAGTTGATACCATTTCATCAGGAGCTGATAGCGCTCGTCAGCTGTTTTTTTCGACCATGATTTAAAGGCCTTATGGGCGGCATTAATGGCCTGCTCCGCTTCAAAAGCACCACCAAATGGCACCGCTCCTAAAACTTCCTTTGTTGCTGGGTTAATAATCTCGGTAAAAACCTCGGAATCATTGCCAACCCATTTTCCATCTAAATACATTGGATAGATTTGATATTTCTGCTCTACAATGTCCATTACATTACCTCCCAGCCGACACAGCAGGATTATTCAAGTATACTGCTTCAAAGGCTTCCTCAAGAATTTGTAGTCCTTCCTCCAACTGCTCATCTGTGATGGTTAACGGCATTAGTAGACGGATCACGTTCCCATATAGCCCTGCACTAAGCAGCATCAACCCCCGCTCACCTGCAGCTTTAACTATTTTTCCAACTGCCTCTTTATCAGGAGTTTTACTGTGACGGTCTTTAACGATTTCCATTGCACACATGGCACCGAGACCACGGACATCTCCAATGCTATCGAAACGTTCAACAAGCTCATTCATTTTTTCCGTTGCCCTCGTACCTATTTTTTGGGCCCTTTCATTAAGGTTTTCACTCTCAATGATATCGAGGACCGTAAGTGCAGCCCTGCAGCCTAGTGGACTTCCAGAATAGGTCCCTCCTATCTCACCAACCTCTGCTGCATCCATAATTTCCGCTCGACCAATGACTCCGCTAATCGGCACACCTGCTCCCATTGATTTTGAAATGGTAATTAAATCTGGCTCAACTCCAAAATGTTCGATTGCAAAATATTTCCCTGTACGGGCGAATCCCGTTTGTATCTCATCTGCTACAAACAAAATTCCATACTGTGTACAAATTTCTCTAACTCTTTGAACAAACGCTTTATCTGGAACGATAAATCCTCCTTCTCCTTGAACGGGTTCCATTACAACCGCAGCTATCGTTTCAGGGGCCGCTTCCGCCAGTAAAAACGTTTCGAATTGCTCAATAATCATTTCACTGTATTGCTGTTCGCTCAATCCTTCAGGTCGGCGGTATACATACGGATATGGCGCCTTATAAACTTCTGGAGCAAACGGCCCAAAGCCGAACTTGTATGGCTTGACTTTACTCGTCATTGTCATCGTCATTAACGTCCTGCCGTGGAAGCCTCGTGTAAAGGAGATAATTCCTTGGCGCTTTGTATATTTTCTAGCGATTTTCACGGCATTTTCAACTGCTTCTGCACCGCTGTTAAAGAAAGCTGCCTGCTTCCTAAAATCTCCCGGTGCAAGCTGACACAGTCTCTCTGCAAGATTGATATATGATTCATACATCATGACATTAAAGCCCGTATGGATAAATTGACTTGCCTGTTCCTGCAAGGCTCTGACTACTCTTGGATGGGAATGGCCGACATTTACAGTTCCAATCGCCCCAGCAAAATCTATAAAAATATTTCCGTCCACATCCTCAACCAAAGAACCATGTGCCTTTTTCACAAAGGAATGGCAATTATTGCTGATCCCCTTTGGGACATATTTTTTTCTCAACTCTAGTATTTCTTTTGATTTTGGCCCGGGTATTTCTGTTTGAAGCTTTACATAT
>JAPSKD010000164.1 GCA_031177865.1 Bacillus sp. (in: firmicutes)
GGAGAAGCAAGGGAAGGTCTTCGAGCGTTTGTTGAAAAGAGAAAGCCAAATTTTACTAAGTAGGTGAAAGTATGGAGAATGTTTATATTATACAGGCAAAGAGAACGCCAATAGGATCATTTGGAAAGTCTCTACAATTATTGTCAGCGGTGGATTTGGGTGAAATTACGATAAATTCTCTATTCCAAGAAAATACAGTACTGAAGCAAGAAGTTTCAGAAATCTATATAGGGAACGTGTTTAAAAGTGGGTTGAAGGGTAACCCTGCAAGACAATTAGCAATCCGTACGGGACTTCCTATTTCATCGGTGGCGATGACAATTGATATGCAATGTGCTTCGGGAATGGCTGCTTTCATTCAAGGTACGAACCGTATTCAACTTGGTGAAGCGGATTTAGTGGTAGTAGGTGGGATCGAATCAATGACAAATGTTCCTCATCTAATGATGGATTCACGTTGGGGAAAACGTCTTGGCAATCCTGAAATAGTTGATGCTCTTTTGCATGATGGTCTTATATGTGCAATTGAGGATTATCATATGGGTGTTACGGCAGAAAATCTTGTAAAGAAATATGGATTGTCTAGGGAAGCGCAGGATGAATATGCACTTCAAAGTCAACAGCGTGCGTTAACAGCTATTCAAGAAAATCGTTTTAAACGAGAAATTATACCAGTTATTGTAAAAGAGCGAGGAAATGAAAAGATAATATATCAGGATGAGCATCCGAAAGAAACTTCAATTGATCGTCTTGCCAAACTACCACCGGCATTTGCACAAGATGGCACAGTGAGTGCAGGCAATTCTTCTGGTTTAAACGATGGTGCAGCTGCACTACTTCTTGCATCGGAGAAGATGGTTCAACGATTAGGCTTAAAGCCATTAGCAAAAATCGTTTCAACTGCCTCGCAAGGCGTTCAACCTTCTATCATGGGAATTGGTCCTGTGCCTGCTATGCTGAAAGCGCTTGATAAGGCTAATTTATCGATGGACGATATGGATCTAGTTGAAATTAACGAAGCATTTGCAGCTCAAATATTGGCAGTCAATACAGAGCTCAATATTCCGAACGACAAACTGAATGTTAATGGTGGTGCAATCGCACTTGGGCATCCAGTAGGTGCTTCAGGAGCCCGTGTCATTGTAACGTTATTACATGAATTGCAAAGGCAATCACTATCAAGAGGAATTGCTTCATTATGTGTGGGAGGTGGGTTAGGTGCAGCAACAATTATTGAACTCGTTTAGTAAAGTACTCGTCGTAGGCGGAGGTTTAATGGGGGGAGGAATTGCTCAAGTTATTGCTCAACAAGGAATACCAGTTGTAGTGATTGATCGAACAAAGGAAGATTTAGAGCGTTCAAAGTCTAGGATGAAAAAGGTGATAACTCGGCTTTCTGGGGAGAATGCTGTAGACGAGGTGCTCAGTTATATAACGTTCTCAACAAGCTATCAAGACGGGGAAGATTGCGATCTAGCCATAGAAGCAGTTCCAGAAAAATTAGAATTGAAGTTAGAAGTTTTTCGAAAGTTAGACGAAATCTTACCACCTAACGCGGTATTAGCGAGTAATACTTCTTCACTTTCAATTGCGGCAATGGGTAACGTGACAAAACGTCCAAAAAATGTTGTAGGAATGCATTTCTTTAGCCCGGTACCCATCATGAAGCTTGTCGAAATTGTAAAGGGCATAAATACCTCAGATGAAACCGTTGAAAAAATTCGTGTATTCGGGGAAAAAATCGGCAAGGAAATTATTATTGCCAAGGATTATCCAGGTTTTACAGTGAACCGAGTACTCGTACCAATGATGAATGAGGCAGCGTTTTTAGTAATGGAAGGGAATGATCCCGAAGATATAGATCGAGCAATGATGCTTGGCACCAACCATCCTATTGGACCGTTGAAGCTGGCAGATTCATTAGGGATTGATGTGTTTTATGACACGTGTGTGAGCCTATTTGAGGGCTTTAATGATTCGAAATATCGTCCATGTCCTTTGCTAAAACGTATGGTGGAAGCAGGGCACTTAGGTAAAAAATCAGGAAAAGGCTTTTACGATTACGGGGGGTAAAAATGATGACGAAACTACTTGAAGAACATCAAATGATTCGTGAATTGTCGAAAAAAATTGCAGAGGATCACCTTATTCCAAATGCATATGAAGTAGATAAAAAAGGAGAAATGCCTTGGGATAATATCCGGGTGTTAGCTAGGAACGGCTTGTTCGGTGTTCATATTCCAGAAGAATACGGAGGCGGTGGTGCGGACTATTATGCCCAATTAGTTGTAACGGAAGAAGTTGCGAAAGGTTGTGCTTCAACCAGTGTAGCATTATCAACTCAAGCACTAGCCATGGCGCCGTTTTTGGTTGGTGCAACACATGAGCAGAAGTTGAAGTATTTGCCACGATTAGCTAGTGGTGAGGTGCTTGGTTCTTTTGGTATTACGGAACCGCAAGCAGGATCTGACGTTTCGGGAGTTAAGACAACGGCAGTAAAAGATGGGGATGACTATATTATAAATGGTCATAAAATTTTTATTACAAATGCGGGAGAGTCAGAGATTTATGTATTTGTTACACGTACTAGTGAACATCGTACGAAAGGAATCTCTCTGTTTATTGTTGAAAAAGATACACCAGGCATGAGTTTTGGAAAAAAGGAAGAAAAAATGGGCATTCGAGGCTCAGTTACTCGTGAAGTTTTTCTGGAAAATGTCCGTGTTCCAAAAGAGAACATGATTGGCGAAGAAGGTGCGGGATTTAAAATTTTAATGAATGTCTTCAATGAAACTAGGCCAGTTGTGGGTGCACAGGCATTGGGAATTGCTACAGCTGCATTTGAATATGCCAAGGATTACATTCAACAGCGATCGCAATTTGGTCGAACATTAGACCAGTTCCAACTTTCTCGTGCAAAAATCGCGGATATGTTTATTCAATTGGAGACTGCTCGCCTATTAGTCTATGAAGCTGGTAGGAGAATACAAGAAAATGGTGGGCAAATCCCACTCTATAGTTCAATGGCGAAGTGTTACGCATCTGATATTGCGATGAGTGTAACGACTGATGCAGTACAACTATTAGGTGGAAATGGATATATTCAAGATTACCCAGTTGAACGGTATATGCGTGATGCAAAAATTACGCAGATTTATGAAGGGACTAATCAGATTCAAAGATTGATCATTGCCAATGAATTATTAGGATAGGGGGATTTTCATGGAAATGTTTCGTCTAGAAAATAAGGTTGCTATTGTTACAGGTGCAGGGCGTGGGATTGGACGTAGCGTGGCATTGGGTTTAGCGGAAGCTGGTGCAAAGGTTGTCGTATGCAGTCGTACGGAAACAGAACTATTAACACTTCAGGATGAAATTAATGCAAAAGGAGGGGAATGTACGGTCTTAACTTGTGATGTTGAAAAACCAGAGCAAGTTCAACATGTAATTGACCTTACAAAAGAAAGATACGGAAAGATTGATATTTTAATTAATAATGCCGGGATTACAAAAAAAGTGCCAGCTAAGGATTTGGCTCTTGAAGATTTCGAAAAAATTATTCGTGTGAATTTAACAGGGGTGTTTTTATTCGCACAACTTGCTGGACGCGTGATGATTGAACAAGGGGAAGGTTCAATTATCAATGTATCTTCAGTTGCTGCCGAGCAAGGTTTAAATGGATCGCTGGCTTATGCAGCAAGTAAGGGTGGGGTAACGATGATTACGAAAACGCTTGCATTAGAATGGGCAAAGCACGGTGTACGTGTTAACGCAATTGCACCAGCTTACGTAGAAACACCTTTAGTTGAGGCAGTTAAAAGTTCACGTGCAGGATTTGAAGAAGCGGTGATAAATCGTACCCCACTTGGGAGAATGGCAAAACCGGAAGAAATGGTTGGTGCATGTATCTTCTTAGCAAGTGAAGCATCGTCTTATATAACAGGTGAGACAATCTTTTTAGATGGTGGATGGCGTACTTACGGTCTTTAAAACAATAAAAACAAAGGGGAGTGTTTTTATGTTTAATATTCCAAGTGAAGGATGGATTGCGCTATGTATTTGGTTTGCAGTCTTCATTATTCCGTGGGTTTATTCAGCAGTATTAATTAAGAAAATAAATGATTCTAAAGTGGAGCGTTGGGGAGCAAAAAATCCGAAGAAGATTAGTACGGAGGAAACAATACCGGTTGAACGTGAGGTGAAAGTATGAATATTGTAACAGCAATCATTGCAGTTGTTTATATTATTATTCTATTTTACTTCATTATCAAGGGAAACAAAAAAAGTTCGAATATAGATGATTTTACTATCGGTGGATGGAGCATGAGTCTTGGCGTAAGTATTTTCTATTTTACAGCAACATGGGTAAGTGCAGCGTCAGTTCTAGGAGTACCAGGAATTCTATATGCAAATGGATTCGCAGGCATTACAGGTTGGTTTGCTGGATGGTTCTTTGCAACAGCCATTTTACCATTAATTGCTTATAAAATTCGTCGGCCGATGTTTCCGGTACGTACGATTCCAGAGTATATGAGATTGCGTTTCGAGCCTTTTGCAAAGAAGAGCTTTTTACAAAGTTGGTCATCAGTCATGATCATTTTTGGTTATATCAGCTATGTAACCATTCAAATTACAGGGATTGGATATCTTTTATCACAAGTAACAGGGCTTAGCTATGTGCTTTCAATCTTTATTTTTCTCATCTTTATTTTATTAACTGTATTAGGTGGAGTTTGGTCAGTTGCGTTGACGGATGTACTGAATACGATTGTAATTATCGTTGGTCTTATTTTTGCGGCTGCTCTCATTTTGATACAGACAGGTGGTTTAAGTGAATTATTTGCACAAGCAGCGCTCATTAATACTCCGGCTACAGTCGGTGGAACGCCAATTCCTGAAGGTGGACTCTTTAGCCCAATAGGAACATTTTCAATTGCAGCTATTATTGGGATTTTCATTTCTAACTCTCTTGGTGCGGCAGTAGCACCACATTGGCCGACACGTCTATTATCAGCAAAGAATGTGAAAACAGCCGTGTATACGCCATTACTTTCTTCGTGTATTTTGCTAATCGTATTTTTATGTTTGCTAGTACTTGGTATCGGTGGACGTGTATTAGTACCTACAATGCCAAGTGGAATGGCGACAGATCAAATAGTGCCATTACTAATTAGTCAATATATGAATCCGCTGGTAGCAGGGATTTTAATTGCAGCCATTTTTGCAGCAGCTCTGTCTACTGCAAACGGGATGATTTTACAAGCTTCAATCGCCACATCATACGATTTATATCGTAACCTAAGCAAGAAAAAAGTAGAGGATAAGGCATTAATCCGTATAACACAAATATTATTAATTATTATTTCAGTGATTGCATTCTTGTTTTCCATTAACCCACCTGCCTTTATTGCAATGGTTGCCTCCTATGTGTTTGGATTCTTTGGATGCGCGTTTATAGGGCCGATATTCTTTGGATTGTATTGGAAGCGTGCCAATAAGCAAGCAGCCTATGTTGGTACAATAGTTGGTGCAGTTTCTTACGTTTTATTTACTTTTATGCAAATTCAAGGTCTTTACTCATTTTTGATACCACCCGTTGCAATTGGGATGGGATTATCGGGTATTGGGATGTTGATCTGTACACTCGTTTATCCACCAGCGCCTCGCGTGGCGTGGGAGCCATACTTTGAAGAGGATATATCAGATGATACGAAAGAAGTTATTAATCTAGCAATGAAAAATGTATAAGGAATAATTCATGAGTAGTTAAGAATATCGCTCATGCGTTAATTTGGGAGGGATATATTTGTGAAATGGTTAAAAAGTTATCCATCACAAGTCGTTTGGGAAATTGATATTCCAGAAAAAACAATGGTCGATGTTTTTTATGAAGCCCTTGATTCAAGTCCGTCACAGATTGCACTTATACAAGATAATCGCTCTCTTACCTTTGAACAATTTGGAAGCGCTGTCTTTAAATTGGCAAATCAGTTTCAAAAAGATGGTATTAAAAAGGGTGATCGTATTGCTTTAATGATGAAAAATAGTATTGAGTATGTCATTAGCTACTACGCTGCTTTAATAACGGGAGCTACAATTGTTCAAAATAATCCGCAGTATACAAGGCATGAGTTATATTATCAGCTAAATAACACGGCTACCAACACATTAATCATTGATGAACCGCTTCTTAGTGAATTTGAAGATTTATACGATAAAACGACTGTCAATAAGGTGTATGTCCAAACATCGGATGAATCGGTTTTGAATAGTTTAGGGTACATTTTAAGGAATGGAATTCCCAAGGTGGAGCGTGTCGTACTCAATCCAAAAGAAGATGTTGCTGTAATACAATTCACTGGTGGTACAACAGGGGTTTCAAAGGGCGTAATGCTGACACATTTTAATATTTTTTCCAATGTTGATCAAACGCATCGTTACCTAGGTATCTATACACAACGAAACAAGGAAAAGCTCTTAAACGTATTACCGTTGTTTCATGTGTATGGTATGACAGTCTCGATGAACTATATGGTTTATCTTCATTCAACAATGATCATCATACCGAAATACTCAAGTACTGATACGCTAGAAATAATTCATAACAAACGAGTTACAATGTTTCCGGGCACACCGACAATCTATTTAGGCATCAATCAACACCCCGATATAAAAAGTTACGATCTTACTTCGATTCATACATGTGTAAGCGGTTCAGCTCCGTTACCAGTCGAAGTGAAGAAGCAATTCGAACAGCTTACTGGTGCGAAGGTAGTTGATGCATATGGATTAAGTGAGGCTTCCCCTGTGACACATTCTAACCCCGTAAATGGAGAGCGGAAGCCAGGAAGTATAGGAATGCCTATTCCGAATACACAATGCAAAATTGTTTCAATGACAGATGGGGTAACGGAATGTGCGTTAAATGAGCCTGGAGAACTGATTATTAAAGGGCCACAGGTAATGAAGGGGTATTGGGAAATGCCAGAAGAAACTGAAAACGCTTTAAGAGATGGATGGCTTTATACGGGCGATATAGCTTATATGGATGAAGATGGCTATTGCTTTATCGTAAGCCGTAAAAAAGATGTCATTATCTCTGGTGGCTTCAATATTTACCCACGAGAGGTGGAAGAGGTAGTCTATAACCACCCTTCGGTCAAAGAAGTCGTTGCAATAGGGGTACCACATGATTATCGTGGGGAAACGGTGAAATTATTCGTAGTACTTTTAGAAGGAGAAACCACTACGGAGGAAGAAATTATTGCCTATTGTCACGGTAAACTAGCTAAATATAAATTACCGACGCAAGTTGAATTTAGAGAAGACCTTCCGAAAACGGCAGTGGGGAAAATTTTAAGGAGAACTTTAGTAGACGAAGAGAGATTAAAACATAAAGTTGTTAAGTGAGTGAACGATTTACTCTGAAAGCGGTTAACCGCAAATTCATTAATTATTTACACTATGATTTCCTTGTCTCAAACCTTCTTGCAAAGCTGCTAAGAAGGTTTTTTCTAACAATTAAACAATTATTCTACAATTTTTAACCTAACATGTCGCTTTTTTTAATCTTGAAGACTATAAAGGGGTGGACCTACACAATTAAATGTAAAAAACTTCATTTGACGCATTCCATCATTATCTATATGATAATACTGATATAAAAGAATGCCCGGACGAAACCGGGAGAGGTTCATAGCTGATACCCTCTATAAAAAACTATGGAAACATGACTATATGCCATGTCCATATCGGACATGGCTTTATTTTTTTCCTACGTTTAATAGAATGATTGGCAGAACCTTTTGTAAAGTGTTGGGAAACACTTTACGAGAAGGTTTTTTTTATTTCTGGCCGCATGGTTGAAGTAGATTTCAAGATTCCATACATTTCGTAGTCAAGTGAAGGAATATAGATTGAATTATGTACCCGAGGTATTGGAGCCATTTGAAAATCTATCTAAAAGGTGTTTTTTTGTAAACTTAATTGACAAAAAAATATGAGTGTATGCCCCTATAAACAACTATTGGGGGAATTTTTGAAAATCAATGGCGTAACTTTGGATACCCGGTACTAACTACAAAGCGCTGGCTAATTATTTTAGAGATTGTGAGTTCGCATTTGAATTAAACGGAGCTATATAGCTAGAGGTGTTGAACCCTCTTACAGGAAACTAAGGAGAAAGAACAGCTTTTTTTGTTGCTGTTTTTTCGTTATAAAAGGAGTTTTGTCGATGAAGAAAGAAAAAGCAATCGTTGTGTTTAGTGGAGGTCAGGACAGTACTACTTGTTTGTTCTGGGCAAAAGAACGTTTTGAAGAGGTTGAAGCAGTGACATTTGATTATGGTCAAAGGCATCGTTTAGAAATTGAATGTGCAAAGGAAATCGCAAAAGAGCTAGGCGTTAAGCACCATATACTAGATATGTCACTGTTAAATCAGCTTGCTCCAAATGCCTTAACACGCCAAGATATTGAGGTTGAAGACGGTAAAGATGGCGAGCTTCCATCGACGTTTGTACCTGGCCGCAATTTACTCTTCCTTTCATTTGCGGGCGTATTAGCGAGCCAAGTAGGTGCCAAGCATATTGTGACGGGCGTATGTGAAACAGATTTTAGTGGATATCCTGATTGCCGAGATATTTTTATTAAATCATTGAACGTAACGTTAAATTTATCAATGGATGATACGTTTGTAATTGATACACCGCTAATGTGGCTAAACAAAGCACAAACATGGGAGCTATCGGATCAGCTTGGTGCGCTTGCGTTTGTCCGTGAACGAACATTAACTTGCTATAACGGTGTAATCGCAGATGGCTGTGGTGAATGTCCAGCATGTAATCTGCGAAAAAAAGGACTTGATGAGTATTTACAATCTAGAAAGGAGTCTTAAGGTATGACTCATTTTAGAATTGTCGAGAAGCTTCAAAAAATAGATGAAGATATTCAACGAAGTCAATTAAACTATCATTCAAAACGTGTTCTTGTAAGCAAGGAGTTTACGTTTGACGCTGCTCATCATTTACACAACTATGAAGGGAAATGTAAAAATCTACATGGTCATACATATCGTGCTGTCTTAGGATTGAGCGGATATACGGATGAACGAGGCTTGATGATTGATTTTGGCGATATAAAAGAAATATGGAAACAAAAAATAGAAGTTTATTTGGATCATCACTATTTAAATGAAACGCTTCCACCGATGAATACGACGGCAGAAAATATCGTTGTCTGGATTTACGAAAAGCTGGCTGAAGCCTTGCTCGATGAACATCGTTATGTTGGGGCGCGGGTAGAATTTATTAGATTATATGAAACTCCGACAAGCTATGCTGAAGCGAGAAGGGAGTGGATGGAAGTTGAGTAAAGTACCTGTTATGGAAATTTTCGGTCCGACAATACAGGGTGAAGGTATGGTCGTGGGCCAGAAAACAATGTTTGTACGCACTGCCGGTTGTGATTATTCTTGTTCTTGGTGTGATTCAGCATTTACATGGGATGGCAGCGGTAAGCATCTCATTGTTCAAATGACCGCGGAAGAGATATGGACAGAGTTGAAACGTCTTGGAGGCAATGGGTTTTCATTCGTTACACTTTCAGGAGGAAATCCGGCACTCCTTAAAAATTTAGATGCGCTTATCGTAATATTGAAAGAAAATAATATAAAAATCGGTGTTGAGACACAGGGAAGCAAATGGCAAGATTGGTTGTATGATATCGATGAACTAACGATATCGCCAAAACCGCCTAGCTCCTGGATGAAAACAGACTTTACAATACTCGATGAAATTTTGGGAAGACTTAAAAGTCAAGACAGTCAGCAGAATATATCCCTCAAGGTAGTTGTGTTTAATGAAGAGGATTATGCTTATGCGAAACAAGTTCATCTTCGATATCCGACCATTCCTTTTTATCTTCAGGTCGGAAATGATGACATTACTGCGACTGATAACGCGCAGTTGATTAGTCACTTATTGAAGAAGTATGAAGCGCTGATTGACCGTGTGATTCTTGATGAAGAGTTAAAAGATGTAAAAGTACTACCGCAGTTGCATGCCCTCGTTTGGGGGAATAAAAGAGGCGTGTAACCGCAGAGTAACAACAGCAAAAGAATCGTGTTTTATCTTACGTATAGAAAGCGGAGCGATTTTTATATAATAGTATAAAGTTCTTTCATACTGACAACATTTATTAATATTGGAGGAGAAGATTATCTTTACTATAGATACATTAAATATCCAATCAAATGATCTTTATACGCATTACCAGCCGCTTTTTCGTTTAGACAATAAAACCTTATATAGTTACGAATCTTTATTAAGATGCAAAGGGAACACACCGCCGGATGTTCTCTTTGATACGGCTAGACTAGAATCAAAAGTAAACATACTGGATAGAACGGCTATAGAAAAAGGGATAAGTACGTATTCAAAATACAGATCTGCCCAAGATCCTTTACTATTTTTGAATATTCTTCCATCGACGTTACTTCAGGAGGATTTTTTTGAGTTTTTATACACTAATCTTGAAAAAACAGGGATTTCTACTAATCAGCTTGTTTTTGAGATTAGTGAATCAGTGAGTGAAGCTAAAAACTGGGACATGGTAAGTTTGAAAAAATCGGTTAATACGTTACGAGAGAAAGGTATCCAAATTGCAATTGATGATGTAGGAACTGGAATTGCGTGTAACAAAAAAATTATTGAATTTGAACCGGAGTTTGTTAAACTAGACAAATATTTTGGCATGGGTTTGTCCTCATCCATATTAAAGCAGTCAACAGTACAAATGTATGTATTCCTCTGTAAAGGTACCTCAAAAGTTATTCTAGAGGGGATTGAGACTGAGGAAGACCTTGAATTAGCCAAAAGCTTAGGCGTTGACATTGGTCA
>JAPSKD010000165.1 GCA_031177865.1 Bacillus sp. (in: firmicutes)
GTAGTTGCGATCATGTCGATTATGCATAAGGATAATGGGAACATTGTATTCTGCGGCAACAGCTGCCATTTTGTCATCTGCCTTAGCTCCCCAAATATCATTAATGATATGGGCACCAGCCTCAATCGCTCGTTGTGCGACCTTTGCTTTATATGTATCAATGGAAATAGGAACACTTACATGCTTAGAAATAGCTTCTATAACTGGGACAACACGCTCAATTTCTTCGTCTTCAGAAATTACTGTATATCCCGGACGAGTCGACTCACCGCCAATATCAATGATATCAGCTCCATTTTCAACCATTTCCTTTGCATGCTCAATAGCCTGTTCTAAATTGTTATATTTTCCCCCATCCGAGAAAGAATCAGGGGTTGCATTTAGAATCCCCATAATATAGGTTTTTTTATTGAAATCCAAATGATATGGTCCGCATTTAATACTGTAATCCCCAGATGTACGCACGCTTAAAACCTCCACATAATTTGTTTGATTCTTACATCATACAAGAAGAATGTTTTTTAAAGCAAAAAAGAGGTTTAGCTTACGCTAGAACCCCTCTTCTAAATTGACTATTACCCTTCATATTGGTAAAGAGGTGTACTTAAATAACGTTCTCCATTATCAGGAATAATCGCAAGTACCTTTTTACCTTTTCCAAGTTTCTTGGCAACTTCTAAAGCGGCATGGATAGCGGCTCCTGAAGAAATTCCACCTAGGATTCCTTCTTCTTTAGCTGCTCTGCGTGAAGCTGCAAAAGCTTCTTCCGCTTGAACTTGAATCACTTCATCGTATACATCTGTATTTAAAACTGCAGGAACAAATCCTGCTCCAATTCCTTGAATCTTGTGTGGACCTGGATTACCACCAGATAATACTGGAGAATCAGTAGGCTCTACCGCAAAAATTTTAACATTTGGAAACTTCCCACGAAGAACTTCACCAGCACCTGTGATTGTTCCACCAGTACCAATACCAGAAACAAACGCATCAAGTTGATCCATTTGTTCCACAATTTCCTTACCAGTGGTTCTACGGTGTACTTCAGGATTTGCTTCATTTTCAAATTGCTGTGGCACGAAGTAGCCATTCTCAGCAGCTAGGGCATTCGCTTTAGCAATTGCACCTTTCATTCCTTCAGGTCCTGGAGTAAGTACTAGTTCCGCTCCGTATGCACGAAGTAAGTTTCGTCTTTCCAAGCTCATCGTTTCAGGCATAACAAAAATAGCTTTGTATCCTTTTGCTGCCGCAACCATAGCTAAGCCGATACCTGTATTTCCACTAGTAGGCTCAATAATCGTATCGACACCAGGCTTAATTAAACCCTTCTCTTCTGCCGCTTCAATCATTGCTAAAGCAATACGGTCTTTTACACTACTGCCAGGGTTAAAATATTCGAGTTTTAAATAAACCTCTGCACTGTTTTCATCTACTAATCTGTTTAATTTAACAATAGGAGTTTGACCAACTAAATCTGCAACTGAATTTGCTACGCGTACCATTAGAGCACCTCTTTCTTTATTCCGAGTATTTTTATTGGTATTATATAGAATTTATCAGTTTTCTAGTAGTTTTGTCAACCACTTTACTCAGTAAAAATTCCAAAATTATCAATTCACTCTTGGATTTCATAAAAACAAAAGTACAGAAAATTATTCTGTACTTCTTTTAATTCGCTTCTTGGTTTCCATAAAACCAGTCCACCTTCGCTTCTTCCCAAAAGGTTGTGGCAGACGCTGAAGTTTTCATTTGTTCCAGTGCAATTTCGCGGCGAATTTGTTGTTTAACATCCTCATAAGAATACTTTTTACCCTTTATTTTCTCTTCAAGCTTAACAATGGCAAAGCCCTGTTCGACTTGGATAGGATTACTCCATGCACCTTCTTTTAACTTCTTTGCCGCATGTAAATATTCAGAAGGATAACGTTCTTCCCCTTCCATTAGAAAACCTATATCTCCGCCCTCATTAGCTGAGAATTCTTCGATGGAACGTTCCATCGCCAGTGCCGAGAAACTAGAACCTTGCTCAAGTTCCTTTATTGCTTTTTCTGCTTCATCACTTGATTTCACAATAATATGTGAGACATGGTAGGCGTCAGGAATCGTAAAGAGTTCTTTATTTTTCTCAAAATAGGCTTTCATCTCTTTTTCGGAGACCTTTACATCTCTTGTAAGAATTTCTTCCTGCAAGAGACTGTTTCGAATATGCTCTTTCCATTTCTTCTCTGATGTCTTTTTATTCTCACTTGGCGAGCTATATGTAGTTTGAAGGATCCTATATTCGCGTTCCACATCTTTTTCGGAAACCTTAATGTTATATTTAGCTGCCATTTCTTTTATAACTTTTTGATCAATCATATCTTTTAAAACATCTTTTCCGTATCTTGACTCTAATTCATTGAGCCATTGTTGCCTTGTAATTTCACTTTTCCCCACTGACGCGACTACCTCTTCGCTGACAGCTGTCCCGCTTATCTCTTTCACTTTAGCAAGGAAAAAGATAAGCGTTAGACAGTTCAACAGAATAAGTCCTGCAATCACAAACCATAGCTGCTTACGCCTCAACTACTCCTCCCCCCGTGCTTTATTTTGCCTGACTCTTTAATTCCACTAGTTCTTCCCTTGTGAATAGATACTTTTCATTACAAAAATGGCAGTGTGCTTCAGCCTGTCCATCTTCCGTAATCATATCGTCTATTTCTCCTCTGCCTAACCCGACTATCGCATCTGCGAAACGATTCTTCGAGCAGACACACTTAAATTGAACAGGCATTGTCTCTAAGACATTTACCCGATCCTTTCCAAAGAGTTCTTCCAAGATTTCCTCTGGTGTAAGACCTTTCTTTACCAAAGTTGAAATAGGAGCAATTGTTTTTAAACGTTCCTCTACCTTAGTTATGGTCTCATCCTTAATTCCTGGCATCAGTTGAAAAATAAATCCGCCTGCCGCAAGGATGGAGTCATCAGGATTTACCAGGACACCTACTCCAACTGAGGAAGGAACCTGTTCCGAAGTAGCAAAGTAATATGTGAAGTCTTCGCCTAATTCACCAGAAACGATTGGTACTAGACCCGAGAAGAAGTCACGAAGACCGGTATCTTTAACGACAGACAGAGTGCCCTCAGTGCCAACCGCACGGCGTACATCTAACTTCCCGTGCTCATTTGCTTCAAAGTCAACTTGGGGATTTGAAACATACCCACGAACATCACCCTTGGCATTACTATCTACTAAGATGACGCCAATCGGTCCGCCCCCATCAATTTTAATTGTTAATTTGTCTTCACCCTTCAACATTGCCCCCATCATAACTCCAGCCGTTAAGGAACGTCCTAGGGCCGCTGAGGCTGTACGCCATGTTTCGTGCCGGCGTTGCGCTTCTGAAACTATTTCCGTCGAACGGACAGCATATGCTCTGATTTGGCCATCATAGGCCAAAGCTTTTACTAAATAATCACTCATTATGTAACTCCTTTCTAGTTGCTATTTTTTTGTCTAGCTCCGGGCGCCATCGGCTCGGGGTCATAAGCCACCCCTGAAGAAGGCAAAAAGCGCCTTCTTGCAGGGTTTGTCTTATGCCTACGTCCCAGAGCAGTCACCTCAACATTTCAGACAATCCGTCAAGAAGGTAAAAACCAACCTTCTTGACGGCTCGACTTATGCCTGTCGCCGATAAACAGGCGCCCTACACATTTCTTATAGTATCCATATTCCTTTTATAGATTAGCTGTAATCCTTTTAAAGTTAAAAATGGATCGACAATATCAATGATTTTTGATTCTTGGGCTATTAAAGAAGATAATCCTCCCGTCGCGATGACTGTTGGTTTTTCATCACTCTGGTCCATCATTCTTTTTACAATCCCTTCGACCTGCCCTACATATCCGTAGACAATTCCTGCCTGCATCGCAGCAACAGTATTTTTACCAATTACGCCTTCTGGACGCGCTATCTCTATCCTTGGCAGTTTTGCAGCCTTGGAATATAAGGCCTCTGTCGAAATACCAATCCCTGGTGCAATAGCACCGCCCATATATTGACGCTGTTCATTGATATAGCAATAAGTAGTTGCAGTACCAAAGTCGACAATAATCAAAGGACTGCCATATTCATGTATGGCTGCCACTGCATTAACGATTCGATCAGCGCCTACTTCTCTAGGGTTTTCATACTTAATATTTAGCCCAGTTTTTATCCCTGGTCCAACTACCAATGGAGTAAGATGGAAGTATTTTTTACACATTCTTTCTAAGGCAAACATGATTGGTGGAACAACGGATGAAATGATAATTCCATCAATTTGCGAAAACGAGAGGCCTGAAGCATCAAAAAGGGATTTAATGATCATTCCGAACTCATCTTCTGTTCGGTTTCTGTTCGTTTCTACACGCCAGTGATATTTAAGTTCTTCCCCTTTATATACACCTAAAACAGTATTGGTATTCCCTACGTCAAATACAAAAATCAAAAGAATCACTCACTTTTCTGATTTTACTTGTGTCATACTGCAAACATCATATCATAATTACTTTTTATCGTGAAAAAAAAGAGTGCTTTTTTATAAGCACTCTCTTTAAAAATTACTTGTCTTCCGATTCAGAATTCTGGCTGGAAGGATCTTCATCCTTCTTTTTATTAATAGTTACTTTGACATCATCTGACTTTTTAGTATCAGCTTGAAAGCCTTCTAACTCTGAAGCAGATTCAGGCATACGCCCATTTTTAATTAAGTATTCAATTTGCTCTGCATTCAGTGTTTCAACTTCAAGAAGCGTCTTCGCAATCAGATCAAGTTTATCTCTATTCTCTGTAAGAATGGTTTTAGCTCTTTCATAACATTCTTTAAGAATGCGTTGAATCTCAAGGTCAATTTCAAAGGCAATGGCATCAGAATAGTTTTGCTCGTTATGAATGTCACGTCCTAAGAATACCTGACCGCCTGAAGCTTGACCGAACTGTCCAACTCCCAGCTTGTCACTCATACCAAATTCAGTAACCATTTTACGAGCAATTCCAGTTGCACGTTGGAAGTCGTTGTGAGCTCCAGTACTTACCTCACCAAAGACAATCTCTTCTGCAACACGTCCGCCCAATAAACCAACAATTTTATCAAGTAATTCTGGTTTCGTCATAAAGTAGCGGTCTTCCCTTGGAAGCATCACGGCATAACCACCTGCTTGACCACGAGGGACAATCGTAACCTTATGAACCATGTCGGCTTCATTTAGGATTAATCCTATTACTGTATGCCCGCTTTCATGGAAAGCAACAATATTGCGTTCTTTCTTTGAGATAACACGAGTCTTTTTAGCAGGACCAGCAATTACCCTGTCTGTTGCTTCATCAATATCTTCCATGTCGACCTTTTTCTTATTCTGACGTGCTGCCACTAAGGCAGCCTCATTTAATAAGTTTTCTAAGTCTGCACCGGAAAAACCAGGTGTTCTCATAGCGATATTTTTTAAGTTGACTGATTCATCTAACGGTTTGTTCTTTGCATGCACTTTTAGAACTGCTTCGCGACCATTTACATCAGGACGATCAACAGTGATTTGACGGTCAAAACGTCCAGGACGTAATAATGCAGGGTCAAGAATATCCGGACGGTTTGTTGCGGCAATAATGATGATTCCTTCATTAGCACCAAATCCATCCATTTCAACTAATAATTGATTCAATGTTTGCTCTCGTTCATCGTGACCGCCGCCTAACCCAGCACCACGTTGACGACCTACTGCGTCAATTTCATCAATGAAAATGATACAAGGAGCATTTTTCTTTGCATTTTCAAACAAATCACGTACACGGGAAGCACCGACCCCGACAAACATTTCAACGAAGTCAGATCCACTAATAGAGAAGAAAGGGACGCCAGCCTCACCTGCTACTGCACGTGCCAGTAATGTTTTACCTGTTCCTGGAGGACCTACAAGCAGGACTCCTTTTGGAATACGTGCACCAAGTTCAGCAAACTTTCTTGGATCTTTTAGGAATTCTACCACTTCGACTAATTCTTGTTTCTCTTCATCTGCACCTGCGACATCCTTAAACCTTGCTTTCTTCTTGTCATCATTATAAAGCTTCGCTTTACTCTTACCGAAGTTCATCACACGGCTTCCGCCGCCTTGAGCTTGGTTCAATAAGAAGAAGAATAGGATAAAGATGATTACAAATGGAATAATGGAGGTAAAGAATGTTACCCAGCCGCTTGTTTCCTTAGCCGGCATTACTTCTACCTTCGAACCTGCCTCATCAATACGTTCTAAGATTTTTTCACTATTTGGAACGTACGTTAAAAAGTTCTTACCGTCTTTTATCCCTTTTTCAAACTGACCCCGAACTTCAAATACACCACGTTCAGGCTGCATAGAAAATGAATCCACTTCATTCTTTTCTAAATGGTCAACAAACTCATTGTAGGAAATGTTATCCGTAGGTTCGTTGCCGCCATTAAAGAAGCTTACCACGCCAATAATGACTAAAAATATCAATAAATAAAAGATGGTATTACGGAAAATCCGATTCATCTCTTACCTCCTCCCGCGATAAAAACTTTTTTAGATAGTATCATAGAAAATCATTCCAATTCTTAAATTACTGTTTTTACTGGATAAAACCAATGTTGACAAATGACATTTGCAATAGCCTTATTAGTTTTCACTTAAAGATTATCGCTATATACTTCTGGTTTTAAAACACCAATATATGGAAGATTCCGGTATTTTTCGATATAATCTAATCCATACCCAACCACAAATTCATCTGGGACAATAAAACCTACATAATCTGCCTTTATTGCACTCTTCCTTCCTGTTGGTTTGTCAAGTAGGGTAACAATTTTGATTGAATTTGCTTTTCGGTAACGGAATAAATCAACAAGATAGCTTAGAGTCAAGCCGCTATCAATGATATCTTCAATAATCAGGATGTCCCTTCCTTCCACTGAAGTGTCTAAATCTTTTAAGATTTTTACTTCTCCTGAAGATACCATGGCAGAACCATAGCTGGATACATCCATAAAATCCATTTCCAAATAGCAATCCATTCGTTTTAGTAAATCAGCCATAAATGGCATGGCACCCTTTAAAACACCAATTGCTAGAGGGAAGCGATCTTGATACTCTTCTGTTAATTGAGCCCCTAACTCCTTGATTTTTCCCTGAATTTCTTCTTCAGTAAATAAAACCTTTTCAATATCCTGTTTCATAATTATTGTGCCTCCTAGAAGAATCATTACTTATGATATGTGAGTAGTATATACTGACTTGTTGAATGATTAATGCCTTCAAAAGCTGATTTTTTTATTCCAGGAAGCCAAAGAATACACCCATTTTTGTCAGTAATTACAGGCCAAGCATCACGATCCTGAATTGGAACTTTACTATCGATAAAAATATCTTTTAGTTTTTTTGTTCCTGACATTCCTTTCAGGTTCATGCGGTCTCCCATTTTTCTTGTTCGAATCTCAATGGGCAGCTTAATCTTGTCAGCAGGAAATAGTGCATAATATCCTTTTGTTTCAATGTTTTCCTTATCATCAATGACATCCATTTTTATACTTGCCCCATTAGGTAATTCTATCACCCCGGGTTCCATCATTTCGAAAGAATATGTGAGGGTTTCACTTACTTCAAATTGGAAAGAGAGTAGTGAATACGATCGAATGACCTTTAAACCATTGGGAAAATCAAGTGTTCCAGAAGGATGATGATGTCGAATTAAAGATAGAACATGATCAATATGTAAAGCAGAAAGTGACACTGGTATTACTTTGTAAAGATAGTTTAATATTAGTTGAATACCTCTTCTTTGTAAAGAAATTGGCATTTCCAAAAAAGGAATTATGTCAATGGTAATTTTATTCTTTTCTCTCTTTTTCATTACTTTATTCATTCTTTGGACAGTTAATTCCTGAAGAAGTATTTCATCAGTCTGTAGTTCTTCACTAAACCGTTGAAAATGTTCATGAACATGTTGATTTTCTGCTTTTAAAAAGGGAAGAACTTCGTTTCGAAAACGATTCCTGCTATAAATACTTTTTTTATTACTTGGGTCAATTCTTGGCACCAATTTTTGCTTCTGACAATACTCCGCAAGCTCTGCCTTCGTTAAAGATAAGAAGGGACGAAAAATGTATCCATTTCCGAATGGTCTCATAAACGGAATACCGGCTCTTGCGGCACCAGAACTTCCTCTTGTCAGCCGCATTAATATGGTCTCTACTTGGTCATCTCCATGGTGACCAAGGGCTAAGTAATCATAACCATATCTATCCATTATTTCTTCAAAAAAATCATATCTTGCCTGTCTCGATGCCACCTGTGAGTTTTTCTTTGTTTTCTTAATAATCTCAGGAACATTTATTCGTGCCATTTCAAAAGGAATGCCCTTTTGTTCACAATAATCTTTCACGAATAAAGCATCTTCAAATGACTCTTGACCACGAAACATATGATCCACGTGTGCTACAACAATCGAGAGGTCTTTCCTTTCTTGTTGTGCCCACAAATAGTGAAGCAATGCGAGTGAATCTGGACCGCCCGAAACACCAACCACCATTTTTTTATTTTCAATTTCAAATGAGTGGCGGTTAAGCAGCGCTGCTACCTTTGCTTCTAACATTCTGCATTCTTCCTTAAAAAAGTTTCTTTACTAAAGGCTCTTCTCTTATACTTTATTGCTTTTTGAAACAATATTTAATGATTTTGCTAAAGCTTTCGCAGAAAATAGTATATATTTTATAAGAAAAGAGCCTACAAACTAAATTCAAAAGCACAAAATAACTATTTCCACGTTAAAATCGGCTTTAGGATTTTAACAACACTATTTACAAAACCAGCCTTAATCATTTATTTGAATAACCCTAGCTTACCACTTTTATGACAAAAGTATCAAAAACAAAGACCTAATTGAATAGGTCTTTTTTTCCTTCCCTTTTATACGTTATGAATAACCAATAGTTTCAAAAATCAAAGAAGTTTTTGAAAAATATACAAAAAGTATAAAAGTGCAATAGACATCGTGATGATGAATGTTTCTGCCCAGCGGCTTTTTTTCTTTTTCTTTCGGTAATTCTGCCGGGTTTTTGGCTGACTTCCTGTCTGATTTAACTTTTGTGGTCGAGTGGTGCTATTGGGATTGGCTGCGGTTGATTTATTGACAGGGCCGGGATTTTGCCTGCTCACGGCCAGCGACATTAGTTCAGTTCTCATTTGAAGTGCATTTGTGTAGTGTCCTTGGAGTGCTTTTATGATAACCTTTTCGAAGGGGTGTAAATCCTTTTGTCTTCTAATTGCCTCTCTAAGCTGCGAAATACCACCTGTTGTTTTGTTAAAGCGTTTTGGATAGGCGGTATTTATCATAATCATGGCAACAGCAAATAAATCATAAGCAGGGTCTGCCTTTCTTGTTCCTAGCCCCCAATATCCTCGATCATAGAACTCTGTGAATTCTTTAATTGCTCTCCCCTGAATCGTTGTGCCCCCAACATCAATGCACCTAATCTTTGGAGTTGGACCGGTAACAATTAAGTTTTCTGGCTTTAAATCACCAAAAACCCAGCCATTCTCATGCAGTTTATTCAAGTCGTTTAATAATTGTAGAAAAAGAACAGTGGTCCACGATTTTCCCTTATTCTGAATAAAAGTCAGCAAATCGGGTCCTTGAATATATTCCATCGTGTAAAAAGAAATCTGCCCTCGGTTACTTTTCCAATCATCCACATCAAGTAAAGAAGGCCCGAGGGTAGACCCTTGGACCTTTGCAAACGACCTTAATACATTAACCTCTGAGGTAATGGACATTCCGTTATCGCTCATCTTTAAGGCTACTTGCGAATTTTTAAACTTTGCAAGGTAGACAATGCCGTTTGCTCCATATCCTAGTTCCTTTAAAACTGTATATTTATTCGAATGCCATTTTCCTGTGATTACAGTGCCAGGAGCTACTTTACATCGACTCTTCAAGGAATGATTCATCATCACCGGTCATGAGACTCCTTAATGAACGTTTTGAATGAAATGAAGATAGAGCCGTACGGATTGCTGGTCCAGTTGGAGTAATTCCTCCTGTTGTAAGTTGAGAGAAGATACTTGTCAAAGATTGTAGCTTTGGCGTCCAATCTAGAATTTTTTCGACATCATTCTTTTTCCCGGGAAATACAAACACAGCAAACTGATTATCACCTGTACGCGCATTTAAGCTAAGGGAAAGGTCAAGCAGGGCTTCTTTAACTGTTGGAAGCTTGTGTTTCATACTTGCACTTGTATCGACAAGAATCAACACCTCTAATTCGACAGTTTCTCCAAGTTCATCGACTACTTCCATAACTTCCCCTCTCTTCTCAGGGGGAAGATCTTCGATTGTCTGTGATCGCCCAAGAATTTGCTGGAGCTCTCGGTTTACTACACCTTGGATCGTCTGTGTCATTGCTTTTCTTGTAACCATTTGAACAGTTTGGGAGAGCTGCTGAGCATAAACTATTTGGCTGACTCCGCCCCCGGACATCGCTATTCCCTCTATTTCGGTCATTCCCTTTTCATCAATTACATCTTGCTCCATCACACCTATAACATTTACAGATATACCTTGTTCTTTTGCAAGTGCAGCCATGGCAATGGGATCTTCCCCTTGATTAGAACAGCCGTCCGTTATTAATAAAATCTGGCGAATTTTCCCTGTATACATACTCATTCTCCCTCCACTTTTCGAGTTACTCCCATTTTCGACACTGTGGAGGGGATTTATACATATTTAAAGGATAAACCGGATAAAATACTTGATTACGCTCGTTTCTTCATCTTTGTAACAGGGATACTGGCCCATTTTGGTGTATTGTGCTTTAT
>JAPSKD010000166.1 GCA_031177865.1 Bacillus sp. (in: firmicutes)
TCAGGTGTATAAAATCTCATTTTTTTTGACCTCTTTCTACAGACCGTGGTTATCGGTCCATTTAATGCCGAAGCGACACGTACGGAATGACAGAAAGATGCTTTTTCCTTTCTGATCAGTCCGTAGTGCTGCCGCCCAAAGTCGTTCTGTTGCTTTTACTTAAGATTATAAAGTCCTTATTTCTGAAGAAAAATCGCAGCCTTAAGGCTGCCTGACTGGCAAAAATCTGTAAGGGGATGTAGGATATCTAAAATTTTGTAACATACTCCTTGAATTGTCACAAAAATTGATTCTCTAAAGAAAAAAATTCAAATTCAGGATGAACGGAGATCGACCATCCATCTTGATTTCTTTTCCTTAACCAATGTAATGGCCAAATAAATACTTACCATAAAAAGGTCAAACCTTTACATTATTGCGCTTTAATAGAAGGGATTTTTTTACATTCATAGAAATACATAGAAGACAAGTCATTATACGAGGAGGATTTGAATGGAGTTTTCAGTGGAGTAATTGGTATTGAACTCTCTTGAAATCCTTTCCACTTTGTTTGTCCATGAAGATGTCACGTTCATCTATCCCTTTTTCCTTCATTGCTTCAAGTTGTCGTAATTCATTCTGATCTTTACTGCTGACTCGTATGTATCCAAACTTTCGAACGTCCACTTTAATCTCCCTCATTTTCATTCTCTTTTCTCTTATTCTACTATTATTCGTTCGTAAAAGTATAAAAAAACTTATGAACGTTCGTAAATTATTTTTTAACTTTTACGGACGTTAAAAATGGACGTTTTTGAACAAAAAATACCCGTTCGTAAAAGTGTACTTTTACGAACAGTTAAACAAAACTTGCCCATTGGTTTCATGTTTCACAAAAGGAAATTCGGACTTCTATTCTCATTTCTTGAGCATCTTGCTTTTTTTCTGAAAAAGAACTTCAAAGAATAGGTCAGGTTCAGATTTTGAAAGATTAAACAGGATTTATAGTTTATCCTTATAGCGTTCTAAGTGGTCATATTTGAAATTTTTCAAGTGGACATCATTAATCAATTGGAAGAATCCTGACAACGCTTCCAATTGATCAATTCTTTTTACTCGTAAATTAGCGCCATCATAGGTAATAATCCTCCTTGGGAGACAAGGGCTATAAATTATGAAATTGATTCATTTAGAAAACTTTATTCTAATTTTTTATTTTTATCGCCTTCCTGATCCCCATATAATTCCATAGAATCCTGATCTCTATGAAGTTCTACTCCAGTTTGTCCCGTTATTATGTCAAATGGATTGAATAAGAAAGTTCCACTCACTTTCTTTGAAAACACATTATAAAAACCAAGTATGAATACTATAACTGTAGCGATTATATATCCTATTACTATTTCCATTTTTATTTCCTCCTTCTTTAATTCTCATCCATCATGTTTCCTCTTATTTTAATAAAATTACAGGTCGGAATATTCAGTTATTTTAATCGGTTTAGATAGGGGATTAGGAAAGAAAAATTTTACACCCTTACATGAATACAGGATTGGTCTCTTTCGTCCTGTTCTTGTCTTACTTTAACTTTTTACGTCTACATGCTCCTTAGAACATTAAGTACCTGTTTATGAATCTAAAATCAGTGGAACTACCAGCAAACCGAAACGTTGGACAAAACTATAGAAGTTATCAATCAGTTAAATCTGCCACACCCTCAAATCTGTTATGTCCCTGAAGTTGATCCGATCCAAACTTGTGATACCTGTATCGTTGAGGCAGACGGAAAATTAGTTCGTTCCTGTTCAACGACTATACAAGAAAATATGAATATCTTTCTTCCCCTCATGCTAAAAAGTCCCAAAAGGAAGCCATGGACCGAATTTTAGAAAACCACATGGTTGAACTTGCTTTTGCTTTATATGTTTTCTCATCAATGTTGATAGTCACTGACTGTTCACTCATTTTCTTAACCTCCTATTTAACAAAAAATCCACCATGAAATATATACTTGAAGCACCAAGCATCATCATTTCATGGTGGAGCAGTGTATATGCAGACCTTCAAAACAATCCAGTCCAACTTTCTTGATTAATAAGGTGGAAGCCATATAAACTCTATATGGTTATTCTATGATTATTGCGTTTTTTCACTTATTTTTGCAACCAATAGATTGAAGATTCAAATTTTAACAGAAAGGATGATTTTAATAGAGAGTAGGGAATAAACTTAAATAATCCACTCTTTTAATTCAAGGTGCCTCACCTTTTCAATGACATGCGGGTCATTTTCCGCCAACTCAAGGGCTTCCTCATAGCTATCTGCTTGATAGATGACTAATCCACCAGAACCATCTCCAAAAGGTCCTCTTGCAAATACTTTCCCTTTTTGATCTAATTCGTCCAAATATTCGATATGGCGTGGTCGTACCTCTAGATTTCTTTTAGCATCCAACATATGAAGAAGTGCTGCATAATAGACCACAATATCGCTCTCCTTAATTACGATTCCAAACAACTAGTTTCATCTCAGTCATTTCTTCAACTGCATATTTTAACCCTTCTCGGCCGGTGCCACTCTCTTTTACACCGCCATAAGGCATATTATCCACACGGAACGTTGGTATATCGTTAATTAGAACACCGCCAACGTGTAGTTCTTCTGCCGCATTCAATGCTGTATGGACATCATTGGTATAGATTCCCGCCTGTAGACCATAATTAGAGTCATTTACTAATGTAATGCCCTCATCGACAGACTTAACTTTATTAATTAACACAATTGGTGCAAACACTTCCTGACAAGAAACTTTTAATTGGCGATCAGCGTTTAAGACGACAGTCGGGTGGACAATATTGCCTTCAGCCATACCACCTGTCGCAATTGTTGCGCCAGACTGTTTTGCCTCATCAATCCAAAGAAGTGTTCTCTTCACATCATTAGGTGAAATCAATGCTGAAACCTCTGTTTCAGGATTAAGTGGATCACCTAGCGTTAATTTTTTTGTTGCTTCTACAAAGCTTTCAACAAACGAATCGTAAACATCTTCGTGTGCATAGATTCTTTGCAGTGAGATACATACTTGCCCTTGATTGGAAAATGCCCCTGTTACACATCGAGAAATAATCTTATCGATATCCACATTTTTATCGATAATGACAGCTGCATTTGATCCTAGTTCCAATGTGACACGTTTTAAGCCAGCCTTGTTTCGAATTCCAATTCCAACACTCGGGCTTCCCGTAAACGTAATCATATTTACTCTTGGATCAGTCACCAGTTTGTCTCCCACAACTCTTCCAGCACCGGTTACCACATTCAATGCCCCTTTTGGTAAACCGGATTCTTCCAATAACTCCGCAATGAAAAAGGAAGAAAGTGGTGTTTGACTTGCTGGTTTTAATACAATCGTATTCCCTGCGGCAATGGCAGGGCCCACTTTATGAGCAACGAGATTCATTGGAAAATTAAAAGGCGTGATGGCCCCAATAATCCCAATCGGTTCACGAACGGTATATCCAAGGCGGTTTACACCACCCTGCGCGGCATCTAACGGAATTGTTTCACCATGAATTCGCTTTGCTTCCTCGGCAGCAAATTTATAGGTTTCAATGGTACGAACCACTTCTCCCTTTGCTGTTGTAAAAGGCTTCGCAGATTCCAGCGCAATGATTGTAGCTGCTTCATCCATGCGTTCTTCAAGCTTCCTTGCTAAGGTTTCCAAAATATTGGCACGCTCGAAAGCTGGCATTTTTGCCATCACCTTTTTGGCCTGTTCAGCGGCAGCAATCGCCTGTGCAACATCTTCCGCCGCCGCCATCGGAATCTCAGCAATCACCTCTTCGGTATAGGGAGAGCGTAATTCACTATATTCCTTACCTTCTATCCATTCCCCTTGAATAAAAAGCTTCTTCTTTGTATTTTCACTTGTTACGTTCATCTCTTCTGCCATCCTTCCCAACTAACAAACTAGAGTCCCTTTAGGTAATCCTTCTTGTATATTAGAAAAATAGTATTCTTCTAATTTTACCGTTAATCCCCCATGGCCAAATTTACAGCGGCGATTATCCGTTATATATTTTTCTTTGATATATTCAAGAAAAGACAAGATGGTTTCGCGTCTTTTGATAATCTGATGAATTCCTTGATTATAAAACCAAGCATCTATCGTATTGTATACGCCTCTATTAATTCCATATTTCTCGTTACAAATGTTTATAAAGAGAAGATCGGGTATGTTTACAGTCCCTTCCATAGATATCCTCCTTTTACCTGAACTTACCTCTGCCAATTGCTGATGCACTTATTTAGTTGTATACTCTATTTGCTTTGAATGTAACCCTTTTTGCATGGTAACGACTTCTTCACTGAGTGAAGTAATACGGCGTAATACATCCTCATTGATGATTTCATTCTTTGCACTAAAATGGTCATTATGTGCATACACATATCCGGGTGCCACATATGCACGTAAATATCCTGCAATCGGTTTCAATTGGTTTTCAATGACTAAATAATGTTGGTAAGTTCCCCCAGTAGCCACAAATCCCATGACTTTATGACGGAAATCTTGTGGAGGGACTAAATCAAACAAATTTTTAAGTGCCCCAGTAATGGATCCTTGGAAAATCGGGGTTCCAATAACGTAAAAATCAGCTTCTTTTACCATATCGATGACTTTCTTTGTATCTCCTGTATAGGTAGAAGGATCACGGCCATCACAAAATTGAACATCAAATTTCTTTAAATCAAGTATTTCTACTTCAATATCAGGATGATGTTTCTGCACTTCCTCCAATACCTTTTGCACCACAACTTTTGTTTTTGAACCAGTTATCGTACCGGAAATTCCTAGTAATTTCATATTTTAATCCCTCCAAATAATTTATTAATGAACCTTTATCTCATAATAAACGGATCAGGAATCGGTTCGGTGGATGTATTAATCCATACCGTCTTTTCCTGCATATATTCTTGAATGGAATCGAATCCGCCTTCTCTTCCGTAACCGCTTAGTCCGGATCCTCCAATCGCTGCAATCGGTGAAATACTGCGATACGTATTCACCCACACAATACCTGCCCGAATTGCCTTTGCCACTCGATGGGCTCTTGCCACATCCTTTACCCAGATCCCGGCAGCAAGGCCATAATCTGTACAATTGGCTAGCTCGATGATTTCCTCTTCATCCTTAAACGGAATTACACTTAAAATAGGTCCGAAGATTTCTTCCTTCGTCATACGATGACTGTTATCCCGATGTTCAAAGATGGTCGGTTCGAAATACCAGCCCTTTTCTAAATGCTTTGGCCGTTTTCCTCCGTAAACCAGTTTGGCCCCTTCTTCTAATCCAATCGATACATAGTTTTCTACTCGTTCTAGTTGCGCTTTAGTCGCTAATGGCCCCATTTCAGTTTCATCCTGAAACGGATCTCCTATTTTGATTTTGGATACGCGGTCCACCAGCTTCTCCATTACCTGATCATAGATGTCCTGATGCAAAAAGGCTCTTGAACCAGCCACACAACTTTGTCCTGAAGCGCCGAAAATCCCTGCTATAATGCCCATCGCTGCATTATCCGGATCGGCATCTTCAAACACAATATTTGGAGACTTGCCTCCAAGTTCCAGTGATAATCGTGCAAAGTTTTTAGCTGAATTTCGAACAATATGACGAGCAGATTCTGAACCACCTGTAAAGGCAATACGTCTAACTAATGGATGTGAAGTTAGAGCGTCACCTACAGGATTTCCGAACCCTGTTACCACATTGACAACCCCCGGCGGAAATCCAGACTTTTCTACTAGTTTCACTAATTCCAAGAGAGAGGCAGAAGTCATTTCAGAGGGTTTAATAACGATTGTATTTCCTGCTACAAGAGCAGGTGCCAACTTCAAGGTTGTTAAATAAAGAGGGGAGTTCCAAGGTGTAATGGCAGCCACTACTCCCAACGGTTCTTTTGATGTAAATACGAACATATCCTTTTTATCTATTGGCAGAGTCTGTCCATGTATCTTATCAGCAAGTCCTGCATAATAATAGAAGAATTCAGGTATATAGTTCACTTGGCCGCGCATCTCACGGATTAATTTTCCGTTATCAAGAGTCTCAACCATCGCAAGTTCTTCGGCATGTTCGGCGATCAAATCACCGAGTTTTCGAACTAATTTGCCCCGTTCTGTGAAAGTCATGGATGTCCATTCTGAATGTAAAAAAGCTTTGTGGGCAGCTTGAACAGCTCGGTCAACGTCATCAGAAGTCCCTTTTGCAACAAGGCACCACGACTCCTCTGTTGCGGGGTTGTAGCTCTCGAAATATTCGCCACTTGTTGACTCTGTCCACTCACCATTAATGTACATTTGGTATTTTTTTATTGCTGACTTTACTTCTATCATTTTCGTCCCTCCCTTATCCCAATGATATTATTTGTTTATTAATAAATAGGCGAAGCTCTTTATTGACTATCTCTGCCCCTTCTACTGGCAGCATGTGTTTCATATCTGGTATAATCTTTATATCTGATCCTTTAATTTGTTCACGCATTTGTCTTGCCATCTCTGGATTTGACCCAATATCATTTTCAGCTGTCATTATGAAAGCTGGTACGTCAATGTTTGGTAATTTTGGCCATAGCTCAGCATCAGCCGTTGCAAAAAGAGTGTAGGCTGCTAAATAGGAAGCAGCATTATTGGTTTGTAGTCTCTTTCGAACCTGGTCCACTACCTCTTCCTGTGATTGTATGAATGTTGGATTAAACCATCGTTGAATGGCTGGTTCAAAAGTAGATAATGGTCCATTTTTCCGAACTTCCTCTACCCTTGCTAGAATTCCCTTTCGCTGCTCGTCAGTTCGATTAGCAACAGCGTTCATGATGGTAAGTGTTTTTAATTTGTTTTTATATGCCAGTGCAAATGCTTGTGTGACCATGCCCCCCATTGAAAAGCCAACAAGGTGCGTTTTTTCAATTTGTAAATAATCCATCAATCCTGAAAGCTGTTCAACATATTGAGAAAGGGAATAAGGAGCAGGGGGATGTTCTGATCCCCCATGACCTAACATGTCGTATACAATCACTCGAAAAGAGTCTGATAAGCTATCAATCTGCTGATTCCACATGGTGTGGTCTAAGCCCACACCATGAATGAAAATCAACGGTTCTCCAGATCCTTTTTCTTCGTAAAAGATTTTCCCTTGTTTGTATACGGCAATTGGCATTAGACAAGCCCCATTTCAACCATATCTTGATGACGATTTCCTGTTCTAGGATGCGGGCGTCCTCCTGTTGATACACCGATGGCCACAACGATTTCATCCGCTCTTGGCGCATCCGGAATCGTTGCTTCAAATGTAATAAAGTGAGAACGCTGTGAATCATCGTTTTTATGAACCATAGGGATCATGACCGCTGTTCCTGCTCCACCGCGCTTATTGGTAAAAGGTAAAATACTTTTCGCTTCTACAGCATCTCTAAATTTATTACCAAATTTTAAAGTATGAATAAAAGCTGATGCATGTTCAACTTCACCGTCAACCCCGACAACAGCTGCCTTTCCGAATGCTTCTACATCATCTGCGGAATTGATATGCTTAAATAGCTCGCTCACTAATAGCTCGCCAATTTGTGGTGCATATTCATCAATCTCAGGTTTTAAGTTCTCTACAAATCCTCTGTCAGCCCATGGGTTTTTAATCACAGCCGCTGTTATGATCATTTTGATTGGTTCTTCTACTTTCTTTCCGCCTTCGATACGTGTTTCTTCAATTGCTGTGTAAACTTTACGAATTTCTACCATTATGCAAGCACCCCTGTCTTTTTATTTGTGAATTTTGGCATTACTTCTTCTGTGAATAGTTTTAGACTCTTCATCATTTTGTCATGTGGTAAGCTATTGTGATTAACCCAAAGTAATAACTCTTGCAGGTTAAGCTCTTCTTGTAATTCTTGTATTTTTTCAGTTACATATTCTGGTGTACCAAATAATAGATTTCTAGGATGTAAGAACTCATAGTTTAATTCTTGACCTTCTTTTACTTTTTCGCCTGGATCCATTAGGTTGCTAAGTCCTCTCCAGTGGCAAATCCAACGGTAGTTATTTAACACAGCTTCAGCTGCATCTTGACGAGCTTGCTCCATTGTTTCTGCTACGTAAACATCGCGTACAAGGGCAATTCCTTCACCAAGTGGGACTTGATGTCCAGCTGCTTCTGATGCATGCTCACGGTATAATTCAAAACGACCTTTTAATTCCTTTACAGTCGGCATCCAGAACATACCTTTAATATTGTTTTTGGCTGCAGCAATAATGGAAGTTGGTGAATCAATTACTTGCCATAGTGGTAGTTCCTTTTGATATGGTCTTGGCATAAGCGCAATTTTATTAATTTCTCCCTTTTCCATATCCATGAACTCATCAGTAGCCGGGCTCATTGGATGGCTCCATTTCAATCCTTGTGGAGGGAATTGATAAATATCTCCTTGGTGGGAGAAGAATCGATTAGACCATGCTTTTCTTAAAACCTCTAGTGTTTCATTAAAAAGAGCACGGTTTTGTTCTTGATTCTTTGGATCAGCTAAAGCATTCAAATTTGCTGCTTCTCTTCCATACAGCCCGCGTGCTAGTCCGACTTCTACACGTCCCTTGCTTAATTGGTCCAGCATGGCGACATCCTCTGCCAAACGTAGCGGGTGCCAGAAAGTGGCAACATTTGCTGCCTGACCAATCCGAATGTTCTTTGTTCTTGCTGCGATATCTGCTCCCATTAAAATAGGATTAGAAATTAATTCATTTCCTTCATGGCCAAAGTGATGTTCTGTATACCAAATCGAATCATATCCATTTTCATCACAATAAACAGCTTGCTCGCGTGCTTCATCAAGAACTTTGTAGTACTCATCGTGTCTTCCTTGTCCAGCTAGGTTGGCGAAAATCCCAAATTTCATAATTTCATTCCTCCTTAAATTTATGTGCTCTGATAAAGTTTTTTTGCAACTGCTAATCTAAGCTGTGTCCCACTGGATTTCACATGTTGGCGCATTGCCTTCTCGGCACCGTCTCGGTCTCCTTGTTTTATTGCCGCTAAAATGGCCTGATGTTCCGCAAGTGATTTCTCGAGACGGTTCGGCACCTCAATACTTAAATATACATACCGGGTATACGGAATTTGATTGAGCAGCATGTTAAGCATAAAACGAAGCTTAGAATTATCTGCACCTTCTAGAATAGCCGTATGAAACATGTTATTTGCTTCTACGAAGAGCTTATGATCCGATGTTTGTATAGCTTTCTCCATAGCAGATACTGCTTTTTCAATTTCTTTAATTTCCTTTGGACTTCCTTTTTCCGCTAGTAATCCAGCTGCAAGCCCTTCCATTACTTCCTTTACAGTAAATAGTTCCTCTAATTCCTTTTCAGTAGGCTTCGTTACACATGTTCCTACTCTTGGAATGATTTCAACTAGCCCTTCTCTTTCTAACTGCTTTAACGCTTCTCTAATAGGTGTTCTACTAACCTCATAATGTTCAGATAGAGCTACTTCTGAAAGCTTTCTCCCTGGTTCAAATTCTCCGGTAACAATCGATTCCCGGATCGCGTTTGTAACCTGAGAGGTTATACTAGTGGTCGTAATTGTCGCGATTGAAATCTCCTCCTTTTTTGTGCCATGTACCATGGTAGATGTAGGTAAAAAAATTTCCTTGTGACAACCTTTAAAGGGTTATCTATAAGTTGAATTAACTAACGACAGCAATCACCCTGATTTTGTAATAAATTAAAGTCTTCAGATGCTAAAAAAGTCTACCATGTACCATACAAGATGCTTATTTATTCTTATTGTAAGCGATTCCAATAAAAACGTCAATTAATTATTGGAAAATTTTAAATTATAATTCTACCTTCTCTATTTCTACAGTAGTAATACTCTTTATTTTTTCTTCTTCCAATAGCCCTTGTTCTTTTGCTAACTGTTTAGCAAAACGAGGTGCATGCCAAAGGGAAGGGAGTAATAAGATAGACACCGGAACTGCCGCTATTACAACGAATGACTGTAACGCACCTACTCCTCCGTCTCCTATTTTAATTAAGATTACCGCGATCACAGCCATGACGATTGCCCAAAACACACGAACCGGTTTAGGGGGATCTCCCTCACCCGTCACACTCATTGCAATGGAATATGCCATAGAGTCTACCGTTGTTACGACAAAGAGAGTAGTCAATAATAGGAAAATAAAAGGCATTACGGAACTTAACGGCATTTGCTCTCCAATAGCTATAATTGCTGCAGGCAAACCGCTGTCAAATAATGGTCCACTGACCGAACCTGCATTGTTTAGTTCATAAAAAATACCTGAACCACCTAATACGGTGAACCAAAAATGTGTCACAATTGGAGATACAACAGAAACAACTAGAAATACCTCTCTGATCGTACGTCCTCTAGAAATACGAGCAACAAGTAATGCGACCAATGGGCCAAAGCCAATAAACCAGCCAAAGAAAAAGAGCATCCAATAGCTAAGCCACTCTTGGTCACCACGGTACGTACTGATTGAAACAAATTCACTCATATAGAATCCGAAAGAAGAAATAAATGAATCTATGATAAATCTACCTGGGCCAAATAGTAATAAGAAGATGGCAATGCAAACAGCCATATTCACATTTAACCGGCTTAGCCATTGCATTCCTTTGTCAATACCTGTGATGATTGAGATCAATACAACCACCATAAGAGCAATAATGATAAGAACTTGTGTAGTATAATTGTCTGGCAATCCGAATACAGCGTTTACACCATAACTAACTTGTAAACCAAGAAAACCAATTGGTCCGATTGTTCCAGCAGCGGCACCA
>JAPSKD010000167.1 GCA_031177865.1 Bacillus sp. (in: firmicutes)
CCTTTATAAGGTATCGGTATAAAGACTGCCACTGATGTTTTTACGAAAAAGAGCCTGTGATAGTTCACAGACTCTTTCAACTTAATTATAGAAATAGGAAGTATAGAATAAAAATAACAAAGAACAAATACATGATTGGATGAATTTCCTTCATACGTCCTTTAACAATCATTGTAATTGGGTAAAAGATAAACCCAATTGCAATCCCTGTAGCAATGCTATATGTTAAAGGCATGGCAATCATCGTAAGGAAGGCAGGTACTGCCACTTCAAATTTCGTCCATTCAATTTTCCCTAACGAAGCAACCATCAATGCCCCAACAATGATTAATGCTGGTGCTGTAACTGCTGCCGTAACAACTGATAATAATGGGAAGAAAAACAGTGATAGAATAAACAATGCTGCTGTAACAAGTGAAGCAAATCCTGTTCTCGCACCTGCCGCTACCCCAGCAGATGATTCAATATAAGATGTTGTCGTAGAAGTACCAAGTACAGCACCAACAGTTGTTGCAACTGAGTCAGCAATTAATGCTCTGCCAGCTCGAGGTAATTTATTGTCTTTGATCATTCCTGCTTGATTCGCCACTGCTACAAGTGTTCCAGCATTATCAAAGAAATCGACAAACAAAAGAGTCAAGATAATTCCAAGCATACCCATTGTGTAAAATGAACTATCACCTAAAGAAGAAAACGCTGCTCCAAATGTAGGTGCTAAACTTGGAACGTTATCGACGATTTTATCTGGTGTGTCAATTAAGTTAAAGATCATTCCAACGATAACCGTAATAATCATTCCGAAAAATACTGCTCCGTTAATCCCTCTAGTCATCAGAATAACCGTCACAACAATCCCAAAAATCGCTAGTAATGTTGGTCCAGCTGTCAAATCACCTAATCCAACTAGTGTCGCGTCATTATTTACTACAATACCAGCACTTTGCAGTCCAATAAAAGTAATATATAAACCAATACCAGCCCCGACTGCATGCTTTAACTCTATCGGAATCGCATTGATTAATTTCTCACGTAAACCTGTTAACGTTAATAAAAAGAAAAATACACCGGAAATGAATACTGCACCTAATGCATGCTGCCATGGAACGCCGCTTCCTAATACAACGGTATAAGCAAAGAATGCGTTCAATCCCATACCAGGCGCTAATGCAAGTGGATACTTTCCGAGTAATCCCATGACAATGGATCCGATAGCCGCAGCCAATGCTGTTGCTACAAATACTGCACCATAATCCATTCTAAGTGCGTCAGGTAAATCTTCAACACTAGAAAGAGTCAATGTAAGCGGGTTAACCACTAATATATAGGCCATAGCCAAGAATGTTGTTATGCCGCCAATAATTTCACGGCGATAATTCGTCCCTAATTCCTTAAACATAAAATACTTTTGCATTTTGTTCTTCCCCCTAGGAAATCTTTCTTTTAAAAAACAAAAAACGCTCCGATATCTACCGGAACGCTTGACTTGGGCAAGTGTAATAAAGAGGAATTACCCTCATGTTTTAACACTGCCTCGTAGTCAAGCCATTTACGGTGGCTCGGTAGAAACTTTTGGGCCATATTCCCAATATTATACGAGTTAAATCGACAAATTATTCACTTCTCCTTTATCTTATCAGGGATTTCCTAACTTGTAAACATAAAAAGCGAACGTTACTAAAAATATATTTAGAAACGTTCGCTTTTAGAAGCATTATATTTAAATTATTCCCACTCGATGGTTGCAGGCGGCTTGCTGGTAATGTCATAGACCACTCTGTTAACATGAGCTACTTCATTAACAATCCGGGTTGAAATAACTTCGAGCACATCCCATGGGATACGTGCCCAATCAGATGTCATCCCATCAATGGACGTAACGGCTCGGATACCAATTGTATGATCATAAGTCCGAGCGTCGCCCATGACTCCAACACTGCGAATGTCCGGGAGCACCGTAAAGTATTGCCATATTTCACGATCTAGTCCCGCCTTCTTAATTTCTTCACGGAGGATCCAATCGGATTCACGGACAATTTCAAGTTTATCTTCAGAAATCGCACCTAAGACACGAATTCCAAGACCTGGTCCAGGGAATGGCTGTCTCCAAACAATATCATCCGGAATTCCAAGCTCTGTACCTAGCGCACGAACCTCATCCTTAAACAGCGTATTCAATGGTTCGATTAATTTGAATTGCATATCTTCAGGCAACCCACCGACATTATGGTGAGATTTAATCGTTTGTGCAGTGGCGGTTCCACTTTCGATAATATCGGTATACAGTGTACCTTGAGCTAAAAATTCAATTCCTTCAAGCTTAGTTGCTTCATCATCGAACACATAAATGAACTCGTTGCCGATAATTTTTCGTTTTTTCTCAGGATCAGATACGCCTTCTAATTTAGATAAGAAACGTTCTTTTGCGTCAACTTTAATCACATTCATATGGAAGCCCTCAGCAAAGGTCTTCATAACACTCTCTGCTTCATTTTTGCGAAGTAAACCATGGTCAACAAAAATACAAGTTAGCTGATCACCGATAGCTTTATGAATAAGTACAGCAACAACAGAAGAGTCTACTCCGCCGCTAAGCGCACAAAGTACTTTCTTATCGCCAACCTGCTCACGAATTTTTGCCATTTCCACTTCAATGAAATTCCCCATTGACCAATCGCCTTTACACTCACATACATTAAAAACAAAATTCTTAAGCAGCTCATTGCCATATACGGAATGACGAACTTCTGGGTGAAATTGAACTGCATAAAGTTTCCTTGCTTCGTCACTCATAGCCGCGATCGGGCAGTGTGGGTTTGTTCCGTCAACCGTAAAGCCAGCTGGTGCTTCGACAACCAAATCTCCATGGCTCATCCAAACCACTTGCTCCCCAGGCATATCATGGAATAGCTTCGTTTGATTTTGAAGGTTCATTACTGCCTTCCCATATTCACGGTTCTTCGCTTTTTCAACTTTCCCTTGAAAATGAACAGTCATTAATTGCATGCCATAGCAAATCCCTAAGATAGGCAGGCCCATTTCGAAAATTTCCTCATCACAGCGGAATGAGTTCTCATCATATACACTATTCGGACCACCTGAAAAAATGATCCCCTTTGGATTCATTTTTCTAATTTCCTCAGCCGTAATCGTATGAGGATGAAGTTCACTGTAGACACCAAACTCACGAATTCTGCGTGTAATTAACTGGTTATACTGGCTTCCAAAGTCTAAAACCACAATCATATCTGTATTTGTCAACACGTCCACCTCTTCCAAAATAATAAGGTTAGTATTTGCTTTAATAACAAAAAAAAAACTAGAATTCCCCCTCCAAATAATCAAGGAAGGCAGAATTCTAGCTTTCTCACAATTGCTTTAGCAGAAATTTCTGCCTTCATAGTCAGGTTATTTATGGTAACCCGGTAGAGACTCTCGAACCCTATTTTCGAGGATATATGAAGGAAAACCGTTTAAATTTACGCCTTATTGTAACAATAGGTTGTTTTATCGGTCAAGCAATTGTCTTTTTAATTAAATTTTCCCATAATTCCCGTGAATCCTTCCAGCTTCCCTCAGGGAGTTTCTGATGGTAAAGATATTGCTCATATCTATCCGTCAGCTTAGACATCTCTCTAGAAGCAAAGAAGGTATCAATGTACCTGGCATAATTTCTTAATGTTTGGTCCTCATTTCGCTTTAAGCCGTACCGCTCTAATTGTTCTAAAAGGATAAGGTAAGCTTTACCAATATTTTCATCCTTTTTTCTTAATCGGAACTGAAGTAAATATAAACGCGGAATCCATTTCCCTCGTAACCTATACATTAGGCCAGCTATACCCATAACTACCACAACTAAAACTAACATCCATTTCCAGTTTTGATTGAAGAATGTTTTAATACTAAGCCAGAAACCACTAAATGAAAAATTTTGTACTTTCTTCCGGGAACTGCTGCTATCTTCCTCGAGATCCTGCTGTGGCTTTGGTGTTGGTGGAGCGGTTGTTTCGGCAGCAGGAGTTGTTCCATTATCATTTGTAAAATCAATCGAAACACTATTCGTGAAGCCCTTTGTTGGTTCAAATGGAACCCATCCTTGGTTAGGAAAATAAACTTCAACCCAGGAATGGGCATTATTATTGGTGATTTCATAAATTTGTTTCGAAGAATCATCTTCACTGTATTCTAGAAACTCCCCGCCAGTATAACCTTTTACCCAGCGTGTAGGAATTCCAATTGATCGGAGTAAAACCGCCATAGAGGTGGAAAAATTATCACAATACCCTATTTTTGTTTCAAATAGAAATTGGTCTACGTAATCATCATTTTCTCCTGGAACGGCTACATCACTCTGACTGTAGGTGAACCCAGAGCCGCCAAAATGGCGCTCCACAGCTCTTGCTTTATCAAACCAGTTTGTTTCTTTTTCCGTTATACTCTCAGCCAGCTCCTTCACTCTATCGGGCAGGTTATCAGGTAATTGCGTATATCTTGCGAGGAATTCTGCATCTATCTGATTAGGGTCTGCTGCCGTTGTTTCCCTTAGCTCAGCAGCTTGATATTTCGGCACCTTATACTCCATTGAATAGGAATCAGGAGCAATTGGACTAGAGTCAAAGCCGTTCAATATTGAGATTTTTTCCTTTGTTGAGTCAATCTCCAAAATATAATCACGTTGAAATTGCACCCTTTGGATACCAGCCGGATAAATGAGGTGATCATAATCCATAAACATAAATAAGGAGGCACTCTCATCCCGGGTTTCAACAGTAGAGGGGATAGGAAAAACAGGTATTAACTCCTCTCCTCCTATTCGGAAGGGAGTGGATTCAGAAGGAATCCAACCTTTTCCTGTATAATGGTCCTTTGTTTCTACCTTCCAATAACTCTTCTCAACTGCTTCACTCCGAAACACGATACTGTCATCCCCGATAAAAGGACCACCTAAACGGGAATCATCTGTGCCGTAACCTACTTTAGCAACCCCATTACCTGCCCCCTCTTCCCCGCCTTTATTGCTGGCAGCCTTTAGATATGGCACAGGGTCTGGCCATATTGGTGCGGACTTTGGAGCTATAATGCCAACGATAACACTAAAAGCGATCATTAAAACTAACGGTCTCATCCATTTTCGAGTTGTAAAGGCGTCACTATTTACATTTTCCTTAGCGAGAATTCGGTAATAGGTTAACATTCCCATCACAGCAAAACCAACTATAACCGTTCGGACAATGGCCGTTCTTGCACTATAAAGTGTGAATGTATCTAAGACTGTTATATAAATGAGAGTCATAAAGAAGAAAATGAAAATTCTTTTCCGATTCAACAGCCAATAGTGGACTAAGTACACCATTAACCAAAGAAGAATAAACAACAAAAATGTCCTAAATTCATTGGTCAACCCTAACCAATTACGAGCGACAATTATATTAAAGTTAGTAATCAAGTCATTCGTAAAAAAAGTTAACCAGTTAAATTGAAAAAACCCTTCCTCATAATGAAACATATTAACCGAAAAGAAGATAAACCATAACTTTATTATCGTCTGCCAAATCCACTTCATCTTAAGGAAGGCTAATGTAAAGGATAACAGAATAAAAATCACAAACATTTCAATATGATCTGTAGTCGTTAATTGCTCGACTGGACGGAGCCATTCCCATAAAAGCAAAAACCCAAACAAGTATAAAAGAAAAGACTGAAAATCTCTTTTCATCGCAAATTCACCTCCGAAAAGGCTTGAGCAAATTGCCCTTCATGAACCATCACTACACGTACATTTCGTGCGTTTGCCAGCGCAATCAATGATCTTTCGTCTTCTGTAGGGGACTCCTTTTCTCCTTTTATGAGAAATAAAGTGATCTTTCCTTTTCTTTGCCCTAGGAAGCCAGCCTTCTCTAATAAAGGCTTCGTTAATTGAGCCGATATTAGTAAGAAGGAAACTGTTTGTTGGACAAACATCCCCTCAGCCTCTAACACTTTTTCAAACGAGGAAGGACTCTTTGCCTCTATTTTTGCTAAATGATAGAAAAGTTGGTGCAGTTGATTCTCTCCACCCCTTATAGGAAAGGAGGCTCTTTCCCGACTAATGGTCAAAAGCCCAATTTGTGCTCCCTTTTTCAAAACGGCACGTAATAAAGATGCCGTAAAGGAAACGATTGCCTCAAAGTGCTTATCAGGTGCGCAATCCATCACAACGAACATATCATGTGATTGACGCTGTTCAAATTCCTTTGTCATGATTTCATTTCGTTTTGCAGAGGCTTTCCAGTTGATCCATGAAAACCGATCACCAGGCTGGTAATCCCTAACACCTATCGCCAAAGTGGTATCACGCTGTACCCGTTCTCTTGAAGCAGTCATACCTTGATCATAATGGGTTTCAAAGGGACGGTACAGTAACTCTGTATAAGCTGGGTAGACAATGATTTTACTTTCATTGGTCTGTGATTTTTCTTTCTCAACTAAGCCGAGAATATCACCGGTTCTGACGATAAAACCACGAAATATATGCTCCCCCCGTGGAAGTTCATCAATGACATATTCATAGGAAAATTCCTTCCTAAAACCCGGCAATACTAATGACTTTGCCTTCTTTTTCTGCTGGGAATGCTTTAGGGAGTCAGCTAGATCATCCTCAATGAGCAGATAAAATATAGGAAAAAATGAGTTTCTTTTCACATTTACGGTTACCTTCAACGTTTCACCAGAGTTGTAATCATTTTTTGGTATGTGTCGAGTTATTTCCAGCTCATTCAAAGAATAAAAGGATAAGCCAATACAATAGAGTGCAAAAGGCAAAAAGCTATAAAATAAAAACCAGCTTACAAATCCGCCTTGAAACATGGCATAAGAAAAGGTAAGCAAAATCAAAAATAGTAAGACGACAAACTTCCATACTTTTTTGAATGGAATCCATAACTTTTTCATTGTTACTTCACAAGCCTTTGAATTGGAACTGGAATTCTTGCTATCACTCGAGTGACAATTTCTTCAGCTGAAAATCCTTCAAATTTTGCTTCTGATTTCAAAATAATCCGATGAGATAAGACGAATGGTGCTAGATATTGAATATCGTCAGGAAGGATATAGTCACGACCATACATAAAGGCATAGGCCTGTGCCGCTTTCATAAGGGCAATTGATCCCCTTGGACTGGCGCCAAGGTATACTCCAGCAAAGTTTCTAGTTAGGTTAACGATATCAACAATATAACGTTTAATCGTTGGATCGACATAGACTTCTCTGATTTCCCTTTGCAATGCGATTAATCCCTCTAGGTCAATCACTGGATGAAGGTCTTCAATTGGCGGGACTTTTTGTGCTCGATTTAAAACCTCTATTTCTTCATCCACTTCAGGGTAGCCCATTTTCATTTTTAATAAAAAGCGATCCAGCTGTGCTTCTGGCAGGGGATAAGTCCCTTCGTACTCAATGGGGTTTTGTGTCGCCATTACAAAGAACGGCTTCTGCAATCGATGGGTGACGCCATCAATGGTTACACTGGCCTCTTCCATTCCTTCAAGCAGAGCAGACTGGGTCTTTGGCGAAGTTCTGTTAATTTCATCTGCAAGAATAATATTCCCCATCAATGGTCCTGGCCGGAATTGAAATTCCATTTCCTTTGGGTTATAAATTGAAATTCCCGTTACATCTGATGGTAATAAGTCAGGAGTAAACTGAATCCTGCGGAAGTTAGCATTTACTGACTTCGCAAGAGCACGGACCATCATGGTCTTCCCAACACCAGGTACATCCTCTAACAGCACATGCCCTTCTGCTAGTAAAGCAATAAGGCTAAGTTCGGCTACATTCCTTTTTCCAATCATAACCTTTTCAATGTTTAAAAGAATTTTTTCTATTATTAGGTTCATTGGTTGGCGGGCCACTTTAAATCCTCCTCGGTGTGTTCTCTCGATATAGAACATTATATCTCACCTATTCTATTTTTCTTTCGGAAATTCCTGTAAAAAGTAACGAAATATTCAAAAACTAAATACGATCATGAGGAATTAAATCCCTCAACGCTCGAGTATCGAGGGCTGTTTTTAATTTGAAAGGTAAACAAACCCACACTGATTATAGCCAGCAGCATAACCTATTATTGCTGAATAACATCATGACTAGTGTTGGGGGCAAAAAGATGAACAAAAAACCATTTCCTAGTAATCAGAGACCAACCATCGCGGTTACTGGGAGTGCTGGGAAAACGACGACGAAATCAATGATTGCTTCGATTTTAAGACAACGATGGACGATATACGAATCTAGAGATGTAAATAATGCGTTTATCAATACGGAAAAAAGCGCAAAGAGGCTTAGAGATACACATCAAGCAGTGGTGGTTGAATTTGGTATCGTTTACTTTGGGCACATCATAAAGCATTGCGGTTTTATTAAACCTAATATTGGCGTAATTACGAATATCGGCACCGCTCATATAGGCAACTTTGGCGGAGACGTAACAAAATTGGCGGCAGCCAAATCAGAACTTATTCAACATATGGACCAATCCGGTATTTTCTTGTTCAATGCAGATGATGAAAACTCTAAGCATTTGCTTATCGATTCCTTTCCTGGAACCATAATAAAAGTAGGAATCAATAAACGAGCAGACTATCGTGCTGAAAAAGTGGAATACACAGAAGGCGGAATGAATTTTCGCGTAAAACTAAAGGGCACCTATTTCCCATTTCACATTCCGATATATGGTGTTCACAATATCTATAACGCTCTATTCGCAATTGCTATTGGGGATCTGCTAGGCTTTTCGTCAGAAGAAATTTCTCGAGGTTTGGAACAGTATAACAAGCCTGTAATGCGGATGAATACTATTAAACTAACTAATAATATCACCGTAATCGATGATACCTTCAGTGCGAATGTAGACGCGATGAAGGCGGCAATTGATGTCCTGACCAACGTAGGAAAGGATCAAATAAAGATTGCTGTCCTCGGAGACATGAAAGGACTAGGAGTCATCTCACAGGAAGCACATATGGAAGTAGGCTCATATGCAGCCAAGAAAAAAGTAGATTATCTTTATACGATTGGTGAGCTAGCCTTGACGATTTCCCAAGCTGCACTGAAACAAGGAATGTCGCCAGAAAGTGTCATTCATTTTGAACAAAAGGAAAACCTATTTAAAGCCCTTACCAATCTATCCCCAGGAACGACTATTTTGGTGAAAGGTACCCGGAAAACCAGGATGGAAGATGTAGTAATTTATTTAATAGCCAGATATAACCAAGCATAATATATTCCGCAAATCGAGGAAGAATGGTATAAACGAAAAAAGGCCTTGCATCAGTTTGATGAACTGATGCAAGGTCTTTTTTGTAAATAACCAAAATTAGCGATTTACCACTCTCTGTATATGGATAGCCAAGTATAATTTTTCGTTATTCGTGAGACTATAGTCAAATTGATTTTCAATGTAATCATTGATTTTTTCAGTACATTTAATTGCCTCTTTATGCTTCTGCTTAAAGGACTCATACAGGAACGGGTCATCGTCTTCAATATAGTTCTTGCTATAAAGTCTTTGTGCAAAGAATTTCAAATGTGTCACAAACCGAAAATAATTTAGCGATTCCTCATCAAAACTGATTTTATAATGATATTTCACTATGTTTAAGATGTCTTGCATGACTCTCGTAATATTAGCGACATTAGGCATTTCCTCATTCAATCCTGAGTTAACGATATGCATCGCAATAAAACCAGCTTCATCCTCCGGCAAGAGAACACCTATTTTCTCCTTAACTATTTTTAGTGCCTCCATACCGATTGAAAACTCATCCTTATAAAACCTTTTGATTTCCCACAATAAAGCATTTTTTATGTCGTAGCCTTTTTGGTGCCGATCTACGGCAAAGTGAATATGATCAGTTAAAGAGACATAGATGCTGTCGTTAAGATTTCTCCCTAACCTGCCTTTTGCGAGTTGTATAATTTCCTCCGTTACTTCCATGTATTCAATAGGGACTTCATATAAAAGAGTTTTGAATCTCTTTGATATATCATTATTTTTTAAGACAAAGGTCTTTTCAATCTTTTCTTCGTCCACAAAATCTCCGGGCTTTTTTTGAAAAGCGAGACCTCTCCCCATGACCACTAACTCTTCATTTTTTTCATTAAACGCACTGATGACGTTATTATTGTATACTTTGGCTATTTTCATTGGATCACCTTTATGTTCAAATATGGTTCTTTATACTTTTTAATATAGAAGAGTGATCGGAATAATTCAAAAGAAGGAAAGCCTCATACGAGCTTTCCTTCATTATATACTATAGTTTTTCCCCGTTCGATGCAATGACATCCTTATACCATCCGAAGCTCTTCTTCTTTGAACGCTTGAGCGTTCCATTTCCTTCATTATCCTTGTCCACATAAATGTAGCCGTAGCGTTTTTTCATTTCGCCAGTGGAGGCACTAACAAGGTCGATTGGACCCCAACTAGTATAGCCAAGAATTTCAACGCCATCTTCAATTGCTTCTGACATTTCTGCCACGTGCTTTCGTAAGTACTCGATACGATAATCGTCGTTAACCGCCCCATCTTTTGTTGGAACATCGACAGCACCTAAACCATTTTCCACAACAAATAGAGGTTTTTGATAGCGATCATACAATTGATTTGCGGTAATACGGAAGCCCTTCGGATCAATCGTCCAACCCCACTCAGACTTTTCAAGGTAAGGATTTTCAATTGAACCGAATACATTACCGGCAGTTGTCTTATTGATTTCTGGATCCGTACTAGTTGTGCGGCTTGCATAATAGCTAAAGCCAATGTAATCTACCGTATGATTCTTTAG
>JAPSKD010000168.1 GCA_031177865.1 Bacillus sp. (in: firmicutes)
ACAAAAAGAAGTGGTACCACAATACCGGGTACTAATCCGCCGATTGTTCCAGGTTTTTCAGCCAATTTCAAAACATTACCGAATAAAAAGCTGCCAGGGTCAGAACCCCATTGAGTTCCAAAGGAATAGATGGTGTATTTAACAGCCCAAGCGATAATGACTGAATAATACGTACAGATGACGAACGAAATTAATAACTGCCACCAGCCAAGCCATTCTGCTTTTTTATTAATACGAAAGAGAGAGAGTGGTGCAGAGCCTCTATATTTATGGCCGATTGTAAACTCCATAATTAAAATCGGAATACCGGCTGTTAAGATTGCGAATAAATACGGTAAGAAAAAGGCACCCCCGCCATTTTCATACGCAACTGCAGGAAATCTCCAAATGTTTCCCAAACCAACTGCGGATCCAACAGCCGCCAAAATAAAACCGTATCGTGATCCCCATTGCTGACGTTTTTCCATAATATGTTCCTCCTAGGTGAAATCTATGTTTTCTATCTTTTACTAAAATTCAGATAATTAATTCGTTATATTAATATATCTATTATTTTTTGAAATGTCAAATAAATCTTTCAAAAAGGTAGGATTGTATTGTTTTATAGGGTAAGGGACATTAACAGAATATTAAAAGGGGATAATTTTAATATCTTCTAACCATAATAATTACCATTTAATACATCTGGAGGAAATTGGAATATGAAACTTCTGGTTAAGTGGATATTTATAATCGGTATTAATTTATCCATTCCGTTGACGACCTTTTTAGAAACCTGTGAAGCCACTAGTAATGATGGTAATGGCGATATTAAAAATATAATTTTTCTAATTGGTGATGGCATGGGTGTTTCATTCACATCAGGGTACCGTTATTTGAAAGATAATCCTGCCACTTTAGAACTAGAATCCACAGAGTTTGGACAGTACCTTGTTGGCCAACAGACGACCTTCCCGAATGACCCAAGGTATAATGTAACAGATTCTGCGGCTTCGGCAACAGCTATGGCAACGGGGGTCAAAACCTATAATGGGGCAATTGGGATTACCAGCGACCACTCGAAATTAAAATCAGTCCTCGAAGCAGCTAAGGAAAAAGGGAAAGGGACTGGACTGGTTGCTACAGCGCAAATCACCCATGGCACTCCTGCAGCATTTGGTGCCCATGTTGTCGAGCGAAAGAGCATGAGCGTCATTGCGAATGATTATTTTGATGATTTAGTTAATGGCAGGCACAAAATAGATGTCATGCTTGGCGGGGGTTCAGAGTGGTTTATCCGCAAAGATAGGAACTTAGTGGATGAGTTTGTTAAAGATGGCTACAGCTACGTCACAAACCTTAATGAGATGAATAACGACCATAGTACTCAAGTGTTAGGTCTATTTGGAAAAAGAGGGCTGCCGAAAATGATTGATCGTCCCATCAACATTCCATCCCTTTCCGACATGACTGCTTCAGCAATCGAGCGTCTAAATCAGAACGAGAACGGCTTTTTTCTTATGGTGGAAGGAAGCCAAATTGACTGGGCAGCACATGACAATGATATCGTGGGTGTAATGAGTGAAATGGAAGATTTCGAGAAAGCATTTAAAGTGGCCATTGATTTTGCAAAAAAGGATGGACATACATTGGTTATCGCAACAGCAGACCATTCAACCGGAGGTTTTACGATAGGAGCGAAAGGACAATACAATTGGTTTAGTTCTGTAATAAAAACAGTGAAGCGGACACCAAACTATATGGCTACGGAAATCGTCAATGGGGCGGGAGTTAAAGAAACGTTAACAAAATATATTAGGCTTCCTTTAACAAAAAGTGAAATAAGATTTGTTGAAAGAGCAGCAAGAACACAAAAGGCAAGAAACATCGACAATGCCATTGAAGAAATCATTAACACCCGTTCCCTCACAGGCTGGACAACCAGTGGACACACAGGCGAAGACGTAAACGTCTATGCCTACGGACCAGGAAGTGAGCGCCTGAGAGGCCAAATCGACAACACTGATCATGCCAAAATCATCTTTGATATCCTTCGTTGAGGTAGGTGCAATCGGTGGTGACAGGCACCGCCCGTGGACACTTTCCACCTCAGGCGGACAGTTGTGGTATTTAACGGTAACGTTTCCCAATTTCTTCCGGAGAACCGCCAATTTTTACAAAACCAGAACTTCTATAATACTAAAAATAGTCCTGAGCCCTCTTGAATTAGGTGATCACAAGGGGGCTCAAGACTTTATTTTATTGAGGTTTCCAATTTTTTTATTACCTGTTTGTAGTGTTTAATAGAGATTAATTTACCAGTGTAGGATACTTGGTTTTGATAATCTAAGGAAATAAACATGATGGCAAGCTTAGGGAAAAATTTCTTAGACCGGAACCGAAGGTCTTTCCAATAAATGAAATAACCGCTTTTTCTCTTTTGAACAAAAGGGTAGGCGAAGTGGGTACTTCTTAGAAAGCTTTCTACTTCAGGGTTCTGACTGCTATCGATTATTAATCCAGGGTAATCTACTTTTTTGGAAAAAGTATGCTCTATCCATAACTCTCCCATTAAGTAAGAACCAAATAAAAAGTCCTGATTGGTTTCAATGATAATATTCCAGTGGAATGGTGATGTTTTAGGGATCATTTTTACTCGGAGCGCATTTTGAAAATGTTGTGAAAGCTTCCACTTCGTAAATTGTGTAAAAGTGAACCGAACCAGCAAGTAAAAAACCATTGCTAGATAAATGAAAGTAAAGACTCTCCCAGTTTCAAAAAAAGGAAGCAGACTAAATCCAAGAATATGAAGCATGATGATATATGGATCGATTAAGGGGAGGAAATCTAAAGACAGCCATTTCGTAGAAAATGGGCGAAGAGCTTGAGTCCCATTAACATTAAACAAATCTAAAAGAACGTGTAAGGTAACGGCAAGCAATATCCATAAAAACAAGTGGGCAATAGAGCTGCCTGGGAAAAATGGCAAAATGGCAGCTGTAGAAAGTATGCTCCATAAAGGGATTGCCGGCATTGAGTGCGACCAACCCCGATGATTTCGGTAATAACTGCTTTTGCCCTTAAATCGATAGAAAAAATCAAAATCCGGTGCGTTAGAACCCACTACTGTTCCGACAAGGACAGCAGTCGATAAGGCGCTATTATTTGAAATCACTGGATCAATTTGAGCAAGAGCACCTAGGCCGAAGCCGAATATAATGTGAGAAACTGTATCCATTCATATTCCTCCTTACCGATATTACTTCATGCGTATATTTTCTTGGAGGGTTCATCGATAACGGTAGAATAATGGTTTAGTAGGTTATCAAATATCTGATCCCACCTTTGAGTAAGTGCATACTTCCTAGCATTTAACGACATTTGATTCCGGAAATGATCATTTCCAAACAACTGAACAATACGGTTAACAAAATCTTCTGCATTACCCGGTACACACAAATGTCCGGTAACACCGTTTGAAATAATATGTTTCACTCCGCCAGCATTCGCCCCGATTACCGGTGTTCCACTTGCAAGAGCTTCAAGAACAACATTTCCAAACGTTTCAGTAGGTGATGGAAAAATAAATAGGTCTGTCGCTGAATAGACCTCAGCTAATCCAACTCCTTTCAAATAGCCAGTAAAGGTCATATTTGGCAGTGCAGCTATTTGCAGTTCTTCAAGTAAAGGACCATCTCCGGCAATTAACCAATGTACCTGTTTATTTATTTCAGGTGGTAGTGAGTTCGCGATTTTCATAAGAGTTTTCAAATCTTTTTCAGGCGCCAGTCTGCCAACATAGGTAAGGAGAAATTTTTTAGAAATCCCGTATTGATTAAAAACAACCTCTTTTTGATAATTTGGATGATATAGCTGGCAATCAACACCTCTGGGAAAAATCTCCAAATTACTAAAGCCTCGGTTTTTCAGTTTTTCGAGCGTATCATTTGAAGGGACAAAGAGCTTTTTAAAAGGACTATGAAACCATTTCATGTATTTCCAAAGAGGATTAGAAAGAAACTCAAGGTCATAAAAATGTAAATAGTCATTAAAATCTGTGTGATACGAGCCAACCAATGGAATATTAAATTTCTTTGCAAAGTAAATACCACAAAGCCCAACCGTAAACGGCGTTGCTACATGAATTAAATCTGGGGAGAATTGCTCTAATTCCGACTTAACTTGGATAAAGTTTGGGAATGCTAATCGGCATTCAGGATAAAGGAAAAAGGAACGACTTTTTAACCGATGAATATGGTCTGAAACATATTCATTTGAAACAGGATTTGGTGCAAATACTTTATAGGAGATACGTTGACCCTCAAGATAGTTTGTGAATTTTTTGAGGGTTTGGGCAACCCCGTTGATATCCGGATAAAAGGTGTCAGAGAAAATAGCAATTTTCATATAAACCCCTCCTACGCAGTTTCCAATTCATTTTAGGTTAAAAAATAAGAGCAAAGACTGCCAAAGAACGTCCCGAGAATTCCTCCTGCAATGACGTCCGATGGATAATGCAGACCAAGATAGATTCTTGAAATTCCTACACATAGCCCTAAAGGAATCAGAACGGTTGCTAGAACAGGGTAGAGAATAACAAATGGAACTATGACAGAGAATACTGCTGTTGTATGTCCAGACGGAAAAGAATGGTCCTTTAACGGATTAGGCAGAATCTTTGTTGTTTCAAATAATAAATAGGGCCTTTTACGAGGGAAAAGCTTTTTAACCACTTGAACAGGTATATGACTTAGAGCTAAGGCTGCCGCACTTGATATCGCTGTAAGTCTGGTTGTACCCGTTGAAAAAATGATGAGTAATAGGGTTATTACACTTGTAAACAATGCCCCTCCTATTCCAGTAATCGTACGAAAAAAGAGATTAATAATTTTTTTATCAAAATGGCTGTTGATCTCTTGAAAAACCATGCATTCGAAATGATAAAAGGATTGGAATATTCTCATCATGATTGTGTCTCCCTCTATGTTAAAGACGTTGGGCAGGCTTTTGAGTCAATATAGTAGGTCTTCCAATGGATACGTAAGTAATCGGATATCGTTGAATGTCTTTAAGGGAATAGCAATTTCGTCCATCGAAAATAATCGGTTCCTTCATATAGGCGATATAAGCATCCAAGGGAAGGTGCTTTATTTGGTCCCACTCTGTTGCAATGACAGCAAAGTCAGCCCCTTTTAACGCTTCACGAATAATTGTTGTAAACTCAATTGAATTTCCAATTTGTTTATGGGCATTGGGAATCGCAATCGGGTCATAAGCAGTCACCACTGAACCTTCTTCTAGTAATTCTTTAATAATGGTTAAGGAAACGGCTTCACGGATATCGTCTGTTTCCGGTTTAAAAGCAAGCCCCAGTACGGCGGCTTTTTTTCCCTTTAATGAGCCGAGCATTTCTTTTGCCTTTCTCACTAGAAGGGAATGCTGATGCTGATTTACCTTAATGACAGATTCAAGCAATTCGAATGGGTGCTGGACATTGCCGGCCAGTTGGACGAGTGCCTTTGTGTCCTTTGGAAAGCATGAACCTCCATAACCAATTCCGGGCTGAAGATAGTTGGGCCCAATTCGTTTATCCATTCCCATTCCATATGAGACTTCCTCAATGTTTGCGCCAACTTTTTCGCAGAGATTGGCAATTTCATTGATAAAGCTTATCTTCGTTGCAAGAAAGGCATTGGAGGCATATTTAATCATCTCTGCACTTCTAATATCAGTGACAACTATCGGTATTTTTAATGGAAGATAGAGCTGCTCCATAATGGAAGCTGCCTCAGGATTATCAGCGCCAATTACGATTCGATCTCCTAAATAGAAGTCCATTATTGCTGAACCCTCGCGAAGAAATTCAGGATTTGACACAACATCCACTTTAAGATGGCGTGGCTTACGATGCTGGAAAATTTGCTTGATGATTTCGTTTGTTCCAACCGGGACGGTACTCTTTGTACAGACAATGACGTCATTCTCGATATTTTCAGCAATGTGGTAGGAAGCGATATAAATATAGGATAAGTCAACAGATCCATCTTTTTTTTCAGGAGTTCCAACTGCAATAAAAATGATTTCAGCATCACAATAGGCTTGTTTTGGGTTCGTCGAAAAGCGGAGTTTTCCGCTAGCGAGGTTCTTTTCTAATAAAGGTTCCAGTCCAGGCTCAAAGAATGGTGAGTGCCCTTTTTCGAGCATTTCTATTTTCTCTTTTTGAGTATCTAAACAGGTTACTTGATGACCTGTTTCTGCGAAACAAACTGCTGTAACTAGCCCAACATATCCTGCTCCTGCAACTGTAATCCTCATCTTATCCCTCCAAATAATAGCGTTTGTTTAATTTTATCTGAAAAGTTTGAGATTTTTCTTAACCTAGTGTTAAAAGAGTGTAAAGACTTTGTATAGTTGGAAGGGAATTAGCGATTTTACTAACCAAAATAAAGTAAAGACCTGAGCCCTGGTGCGTTTTTAGTGAACGCAACATGGCTCAGGTCCCTATTTTGTGTACCGGTTGGCATAGCTTGAGGCAACAAAAGCATTTGGCTTTATCTTTGGCTCCACCCCCATGGATTCCATTCGTGCTACCATTTCTTTCACAAATTCTCTCGTTTTATTGCGTTTTCCGGCTCCGATATCAATATGGCCTTCCATGGTGAACGTTGCCCCTTGATAGACAAAGGGAAGGACGATATTGATTAACCGTGTTTTTCTTTCCTCAGTAAATAAGGCCACAATGTCCTCTGTTAGTGACAGCTCAAAGGAAATCCGCTCATGCAGATGTGTCATTTTTCTTGGGATCACAATCTTCCTAATGCAAGCCCATGCGCCTTTACCCTCATTTTGAATGACAATACCCGTAATAAAGATAGTATGTCTCTTATGAACCTGTGAATCCGTTCCAACCATTAAGCGAAAATTCCCACTGGGTGCTAAATTCATGAATTTTACAATGTGTTCGAAAACCTGTTCAAACGACATACTTTTTTCACGCAGATTCTGAAACGAATAATCAAAAACCTGATAATTTTTCATTTAGAACACCACATCTTTCCTTTCGTTTTTATAATGACTATTACAATTCTTAATATTATTTTATGGAATAAAAATTATTCTTGTGCAGCAGTAATGGGACATGCCGTACACAAAGTTGTCCAATACTCATTTATACTAAGTCCCAAAAAGACTTTTTGCGCCTATTATGGAAGGATGTTAATTTTTCGTAAATGGGTGAAAACTATAGTTAATAGTCCAACAATCTATCAAATATTGACCAACTGTCCACCTGGGGTGGAAAGTGTCTTTCTGTGGTGCCTGTCACCAATCAATGTCACCAATCAATGTCACCAATCAAAACAGCAGGAAATTTAGTCCATTGTCAGTCATGTGATATTTTGTTACATTAGTTACTTAGGGAAGGACAGAGAAAAGACAACAGGAGGGAACAGAGGATGAGTTTGATTGAGAGTTTTATGAATAGTGCGAATACCTTGCTTTGGTCTTATGTGCTCATTGTGATGTTGGTGGGCTTGGGCCTTTATTTTACATTCCGAACGAAGTTTGTCCAATTTCGGATGTTAGGGGAAATGTTTCGTCTAATGGGAGAAGGTCCAAAGGGCGATAAAAAGGGGATTTCATCATTCCAAGCCTTTTGTATTAGTACAGCTTCACGTGTCGGTACTGGGAACCTTGCAGGGGTCGCACTTGCGATTACTACGGGTGGTCCGGGTGCAGTATTCTGGATGTGGCTCATTGCCCTAATTGGTTCAGCTTCTGCTTTTGTGGAAAGTACATTGGCACAAATTTATAAAGTAAAAGATGGTGACACCTTCCGCGGTGGTCCTGCTTATTATATGGAAAAAGCGTTAAAAGCTCGTTGGATGGGGATTACATTTGCAGTCTTAATTTCCATCACTTTTGGACTAGCATTTAATTCAGTTCAAGCCAACACAATCACAAGTTCTTTAAATAATTCCTTTGGGATTAATAAAACTGTTATTGCTGTTGTCATCACAATGGTTACTGCTGTGATTATTTTTGGCGGGCTTAAAAGGGTTGCCAAGGTTTCTGAGTGGATGGTTCCGATCATGGCGGGAGCTTATATTTTAATTGCTTTGTATATTATGGTTACGAATCTATCAGAAATACCTGCTGTTTTTGCATTGATTTTTAAGAGTGCTTTTGGGTTAGAAGAAGTGGCAGGCGGAGCAATTGGGGCTGCGATGGTGAACGGAATTAAGCGCGGATTGTTCTCGAACGAAGCGGGGATGGGAAGTGCGCCAAATGCTGCTGCAACAGCTAATGTAAGCCATCCCGTTAAACAAGGCCTCATTCAGTCCCTTGGTGTATTTGTAGATACTCTCGTTATCTGCAGCTCTACTGCATTTATCATTCTATTATCAGGTCTTTATACGTCTAAAGAGGCAGACGGAATTATCTTAACCCAAAATGCTCTTGAGGGTTCATTGGGCTCTTGGGCAGGTACTTTCCTAGCGATTATCGTATTTTTATTTGCCTTCAGTTCTATAGTAGGGAATTATTATTATGCACAATCAAACATTGAGTTTATTAAAAATAATAAAATTTGGTTAAATGGATTCCGTGTGCTTGTAATAGCCATGGTTGCATTTGGTTCATTAGCTGATTTGAAGTTTGTATGGAGCCTTGCTGATTTATTTATGGCACTGATGGCAATCATCAATTTAACCGCCATAACACTCCTTGGAAAAATTGCTTATGCAGCACTAGCTGATTATAAAAAGCAAAAAGCGAGTGGAAAAGATCCTGTTTTCTATGCATCTAATATTGAAGGTCTAGAAGGTTTAGACGCTTGGGAAGATGCACCAAAAACGATCAAATCTAAGAAAAAAATAGGGTAATCATTTGGGTGACAGGCACCACGGTGCCTGTCACCTTTTTTAAAAACATTGAAGGAACAAGTTCTTTTGATGTACTATGACTTTATTAGTTTTTTTGGATAGGAGTGTGTGAAGTTGGCAGAAGATTTTGAAAGACAAATCTTGACTTGGTTTGAACATTTCCATGCCCACCCCGAGGTGAGCTGGAAAGAGGTTAAAACAACTCAAGCCATTGCAGGTATTTTAGATAATCTTGGTATAGAATACCGTCGTTTTTCTGATGTAACCGGACTTATAGCGGAAATCGGCGATGGGGAAGAAGTGGTAGCTGTTCGAGCGGAAATAGACGCTTTATGGCAGGAGGTGGAAGGAGTTTGGCAGGGGAATCACTCCTGTGGTCACGACGCCATTATCTCTATGGTACTTGGAGCACTACTTTACTTGAAGGATCAGCGTCTCAATAAAAAGCTGCGTTTTATTTTTCAGCCGGCTGAAGAAAAAGGGAACGGTTCGATTGCGATGATTGAAAGAGGAGCGATCGAAAACGTAAGCCACTTATTCGGTATTCACCTTCGACCAATAGAAGAGCTTCCTATGGGACGAGTTTCAGCCTCCATCCATCACGGAGCCGCTATCTTCTTAGAAGGAAAAGTACTTGGTGAAGACGCGCACGGTGCCAGGCCGCACCAGGGAAAAAATGCTCTTGACGTGATTGTTGGACTGCACCAGTTCGTCAAGTCTATTTATCTATCACCGTTTGAAGCCTATTCTGCAAAACTAACAAAAGTGATCGCTGGCGGAGAGAGCTTAAACATTATCCCGGGTTCTGCGGAATTTGCAATTGATGTCCGGGCACAAAAAAATGAAGTTCTAGGAAAACTTAAGGACCAAATCGATCATGGAATTAACAGCTTAAAGGACCTTTATGGAGTCGATATCGAATGGAAATGGAGCGATTTTACTCCTGGTGCAGAGGTTTCTGCTGAAGCGGAGGCGATTGCCGAAGAAGCGATTCTGAATGTTGCTGGTCGAGAGGCGCTTGCACCACCCGTTATCACGTCTGGCAGTGATGATTTCCATTTCTATACCATTAAGAATCCAAAATTAAAAGCAACCATGATTGGCGTTGGGGCAGACCTTCAACCAGGATTACATCATCCTAAAATGTCGTTTAATCCATCCACCCTAGACCTTGGAGCACGTATTCTAGCTGAAACGCTGCTGAGAGCGTAAAGAAGAATAACATGAACTTTCGGTGCCTGTTACCAGCTGTGTTGGTGACAGGCACCAATTTTTTATAACAAAAATTTAATTTCTTTGATTTGTTCGATATGCCGCTCTTCATGGAGATAGATCAAGTCGACCCATTGGTCTAAAGGCGTGTAACCAAAGAGTGGGTGCTTGGTGGATTTTTCTTTTAGGATGGAATGGTCTTCAAGTTGATTATAAAACTCAAAAAATAGGTTTCTCGATTGATTTAAAAGCTCTGTAATCTTCTCTAATTCCAACGGCTCATCGCCCGGGACAACCATATCAGGTGCCTTTGCCTTCTGAGTGCGGTCAACTGCCAGTTGAATAGGCTTCGGATTTGCTTTTTTTCCATTGTTTTTATTCAACCCGTAAATGATTGCTTGTGTAAAGACACTTTCGGATAAATACAAATGATGACACACCTGAGCAACACTCCAAGTACCATCATCAGGCTTTTTATTCAGCTGTTCATTGCTTAAACCTGAAATCTCTTTTAACAACCTATCCCTCGTTCCAGTAAGATTCTCCACTACATTTGTATTCATGACCAGCACGCTCCTTAAATAGACATTCAATACTGTTTATATTCACCTTCATAAAAAATATTCCTTGTAATTCTGCAATAAAAAAATAATATCGGTTGTTAAATATTATGTGAACAACAATAGTGTATGATGCATAGTATATA
>JAPSKD010000169.1 GCA_031177865.1 Bacillus sp. (in: firmicutes)
CTTGCCATGATCGAAGCAGGTGCTACTCGTATCGGTGCAAGTTCCGGAGTGTCTATTAGTAAAGGTGAAATTTCTCAAAGCAATTATTAATTTTACGATTTGAGGGATACAAAATGAAAGAAGTAGTGTTAGCATTAATTGCTGGATTAATTGTTGGAATCATATTTAAATTTATGAGGCTGCCATTACCTGCTCCTCCCGTATTTTCCGCGGTGGTAGGAGTCTTCGGTGTTTATTTTGGGGGCGTTATTGCCAGTTGGATGGTTAAATTTTTTCAGTAAATAAAGTTGGGTGCGGAGTGTGAATAGGATGGATGAAAAACGACTTATGGAAGAAGCATTGAAAGCACGTGAGTATGCCTATGTACCGTATTCTAAATTTCAGGTTGGTGCTGCTCTTTTAGCCAAAGATGGGAAAGTATTTCATGGGTGTAATATTGAAAATGCCTCATATGGAATGACGAACTGTGCAGAAAGAACAGCATTATTTAATGCATACTCTGAAGGTGTTACTCAGTTCGATTCACTTGTAGTGGTGGCAGATACCGATGGGCCAGTTTCTCCTTGTGGTGCCTGCAGGCAGGTAATTTCTGAGCTTTGTGATTCTGAGATGGAGGTTATCCTTACGAATATAAAGGGGGATATTCAAAGAATCTTAGTGAAAGACCTTCTTCCAGGTGCATTTTCTCCAGAGGATTTAAAATAAAGATTTGAGGCAGGATGAGAATCCTGCTCTTTTTTTATTTACAGTAACGCATGAATCGACAAAAAACATCAATTTTCGTCACATGCGGATTTATTTCTATTGTACCCCCGTTTAATTAAGATTAGAATCAAAATATATATTTTCATGCTTTTGATTGAAAAGGGCATAATTTAAAAGAATAAAAAGCAGAAATTGATAATTTGGAATGAAGACGAAAGAGGAAGAATGAGAGTGGAAATTATTAGGCTGCAAAATAAAAAGAAACTGTTTATTTCAATCGTTGGTAATGATGCAATGATTCAAACAATGCTGGTGAGAATTCTAAATATGATGAATATTGAACAGTTTGAAATCGATATAAAAACATATGAAGATGGTCTTCAATTTTTTGAATCCAATCGCTTATATGAAGCAGGAGAACATTTATTGATTCTTGATGGCATTATGCCAGTTATGGATGGTATCGAGATTTTGCAAAAAGTGAAAAGTGACTTGAGGAAACAGGTTTATGTCTTAATGCTTTCTGGCAGAAAAAGTCCAACTGAAATTGACAAGGCACTAAAATTAGGTGCCGATGATTATGTGACGAAACCATTCAGTATCAAGGAGCTCCAGACAAGAGTACAACAAATCATTCAAAGGATGAAGCAATGATCAATCAAGAGATTTTGTTTCTTTCTATTATTACTATAACACTTATGTGTTTACTATTTTTATTATTGCTGTATTTGATAATTCGGAAGGTAAAGGATATCAAAAATAGAAGTAAAATTGAAAGCTATATGAATAAAACTAACACACAAATTTTTTCGATAATAGCTGAAGGGCAATTTTTCAGAGGAATAAGCTGCGAAATAGCCATAAAACAAAAGGCAATGGAAGAGCTGCTGAGCAGGTATGTGAAAATTCTAGAAGGTGAGGAAGAGAAAAAAAGATTATCAGATCTGGCATCTCTTTATTTACAAGACTACTATCGGAAGCGACTTAAAAGCAAAAGATGGAGCCACCGTATGAATGCACTTTATCATATTGAGGACTTTCATATGACCAATCTTTTAAACGAAGTCGTTCTTTTGAGTAAAAAGAAGAATATCTCACGTCAAGAAACTATCCATGTTTTGAGAATCCTTGCTTCCTTTCATTATAACGGTTTACTGGATTTGCTCCCAAATCACTATCACAATTTATCAGAATATGAATATCGAGGGATATTAATGCGATTAAATCAAGATTTATTTGATCAGTTCGTATTAAGCTTTCACAAAAGCACTCCCCCGTTGCAATACGCCATTCTAGATGTTATTTCATTGAAAAAAGCAATAAAATATCGAGTGTTTATCGAAAATATTTTTTTAACTTATAAAGGTGAAGTGAAGTTGAGGGCTTTAAAGGCTCTAGCTGAAATAGGCCATGTAAGTAATATAGAGCCGTACCTGCAATTGCTGCACTCTTCTAGCTGGCAAGAGAGGATGGTGGCGGCAAAATTGATAGGATCTGTTAAGGAAGAAAAAGGAATTCCGAGATTAATTGAGCTGCTGCATGATCAGATTTGGTGGGTCCGTTCACAGGCTGCCCAATCTATTAGTCAGTTCCCAAATGGGAAGGTAATTTTGCAATCCGTATTAGAGACATCCAAGGACGCTTTTGCAAGAGACATGGCTTGGGATTGGCTGCATAAAGGAGTATAGAATATGCTAAATGTGCATTGGCTGGATATTGTATCAGTTTTCGGATGGTTTATTACTGTATACATGGTAATTGTTATTGTTTTCTATTCTGTTATTTTAATGATTTCAATGCTTCAGCTTCGAAAAGAATATCAATTAGACCGAATACAGGCTTATGAGGATTATATGGATGAATTTTACACAAGACCTGTCTCGATCATTGTTCCTGCCTATAATGAGGAGGCAGGAATTATTCAAAGTGTACGATCACTATTGAGTGTGAATTATCCCACCTTTGAAATCATTGTTGTCAATGATGGGTCAACGGATGGTACATTAAGAAAAATGATTGACCAGTATGATATGAAAGAAATTAGTAGAGTAGTTCGTAAACAAATTAATACCAAACCGATTAAGAATATATATCAATCCTCTATCCTTTCTAACCTTTTCTTAGTTGATAAGGAAAATGGCGGGAAAGCGGATGCATTAAATGTTGGCCTTAATTTTTCACATTATCCCTACTTTTGCTCTCTGGATGGTGATTCTGTATTGGAACCAGATGCCTTTCTTAAGGTAATGAAGCCCATTATTGATTCCAATGAAGAGGTGATTGCCTCTGGCGGCAGTGTACGAATTGCAAATGGCTGTGAAATAAAAAATGGACATATTTTAAAAATACGTCTTTCTGATAACCCTTTAGTCATCATGCAAATCATCGAATATCTCCGTGCCTTTCTCATGGGAAGAATAGGTTTAAGCAGACATAATCTGCTGTTAATTATTTCTGGTGCTTTTGGGGTTTTTTCGAAGCATTGGACCATTGAGGCTGGAGGCTATAAAACAGATACCGTAGGGGAAGACATGGAATTAGTTGTCAGGATCCACCGTTTGTTAAAAGAAAAGCAGGTAAACAAAAAGATTGTTTATGTTCCCGATCCAGTCTGTTGGACTGAAGTCCCTGAAGATATGACCATCTTAAGAAGACAAAGACGGCGTTGGCATCGAGGACTATTTGAAAGCTTATGGACACATCGCGGGCTAACCTTTAACCCCAAATATGGTACTATTGGGGTTATTTCGTTCCCCTATTTTTGGATTGTTGAATTTTTGGGACCCATTATAGAGTTTCTTGGATACATATTTATGGTTCTCTGTCTGTTTTTAGGTGGAGTTTATATTGAATTTGCGATATTATTATTTCTCCTATCTTGCCTTTATGGATCACTTTTTTCAATGGCGGCAGTGTTATTAGAAGAATGGAGTTTAACAAAATACCCAAAAGTAACGGATATTGTAAAGCTCTTTCTATACTCATTAACTGAAACCATCTGGTATCGTCCCATGACGGTTTTTTGGAGATGTGAAGGGGTATGGCAAATGCTAGTTGGGGATACGAGCTGGGGAGAAATGAAAAGAAAAGGTGTTTCAAAATGACAAGACAAACCTCCTTAATTGTTTATGCAATTCTATTTATATTCATCCTATTAAGTCCTTTTTGGTACTGGCTGTTACAGCCTTCTAAAGAATTAAATGTACTTATCTATGATAAAACTGTTCCAGATCAAACATATAGGGAACACAAAGGACTCGTTTGGATTTTAAATAATGCTAAATATGTAAAAGAAAATCAAAAGCCTTATCAAATAAATGAAGATTATAAAGGATTTGTCCCAAAAGATGGACAGCAATATTCCATCACATCATTACCTAAGAATTTAAAAAATTATGATATTTTTTATTTAACTGATCAGTATGGAGTGTACGAAGAAGATTTCATCGGGGAAAACGAAACCGGTGAGAGATCTTCGATTATTTACGGAGGATTAGAATCATCGGATGTAGATCGAATAGAACAAGCATTACTCGCCTCTAAAGGGAAAACATTGATTGCAGAATTTAATACATTTGCCAGTCCGACTCCTGCTATCGTCCGGGATAAAATAGCAAACCTCCTAAATCTTGAGTGGACGGGCTGGATTGGCAGGTATTTTCCTGACCTCAACAACAATGAAGTACCAGTATGGGTAAGAGAACAATACGAAGCAAATGGAGGGAAATGGAATTATAAGGGAGAAGGCTTTGTTTTTGTAAGTAAAAATAATGAAATTGTAGTGGTAGACCAAAAAGATGTAACGAAAAGCGGCGCCCTATTTAGTCTAACCAAACAGGGAGAGAACTTCTTTAATCGGGAATTACAGGGGGAATATCAATATTGGTTTGATATTAATAGTGCAGGAAGTAAAGAAGAAATTCTAGCAGAATATCATCTGCCTATTGCAGCAAAGAAGAAGGAAGAGCTACAAGGACTGGGAATATCCACTAATTTCCCTGCAATCATTCATCATCAAAATGCAAGATATAATTCTTATTATTTTGCAGGGGATTATGCTGATGAAGCAGAGGTTCCAGCTATTTATCAAACAAAAGGACTTGACCTTTGGAAGGAGCGTTTTGGAACGCAAGATTCCTTCTATTGGGAAGTATATGTTCCTATGATGAAAGCTTTACTAGATACTGGTTTAAAGAACACTGTCAAACAAGAGCAAGTAGAAGTAGTAGAGGTTAACAAGATTAAGACCAATAGCGCTACAGGAGATTCCTATATACAAGTCCAAAAGAATGGTCAGTGGAACGATTTCTTGATAAAAGGAGTCAATATGGGAATCGGGAAGCCAGGCTATTTTCCAGGAGAGGCCGCCATTACCAAGGAAGAATATTCACGCTGGTTTAAAAAAATTGGTGAAATGAACGCAAATGCGATCAGAATCTATACGCTGCACCCTCCTCAGTTTTACGAAGCTTTCTATGAATATAATCTGGTTGCGGAAAAACCGTTATTTCTATTTCATGGTTCCTGGGTGAATGAAGAAAAGCTGCTTCATAATCAAGACGCCTTCGCTACAGAAAATGTTGAGGATGCCCAAACGGAAATCAAATATCTAATTGATATCATTCATGGGCGGGTGGAACTGCCTGAACGACCTGGACACGCCTCAGGTGTTTACAAATATGATATTTCTAAATATGTTCTTGGGATTGTCGTTGGAACAGAGTGGGATCCATATATGGTTCATAACACTAACCTTAAGCATAGAGATATTGAAGCATTTAATGGGAAATATTTTAAAACAACGGATGCGAGTGCATTCGAAATTTGGTTAGCTCAGTTGATGGAATATGCAGCTGCTTATGAAACAACACAATACAATTGGCAGCATACTATTAGTTTTACTAACTGGGTAACCACTGACCTGTTAGAGCATCCATCAGAGCCATTAGAAAATGAAGATTTAGTTTCGATAAATCCAAACCATATTTTAGCAGCAGATCAATTTTATGCTGGATTATTTGCGTCCTATCATATTTATCCATACTATCCTGATTTTCTAAATTACGAGGAAAAATATCTAGAGTATGTGGATTCAACGGGTAAAAGGAATAATTACGCCGGTTATTTAAATGAATTGATTGATTCACATAAAATGCCTGTCTTAGTAGCCGAATTCGGTGTTCCATCTTCTAGGGGATTAACACACAAAAATGCCTTTGGAATGGATCAGGGTTTTCATTCTGAAGAAGAACAAGGGGAAATTAATAGAAAATTATTTCATTCCATTGTTTCGGAAGGTTACGCAGGCGGGTTAATTTTCACATGGCAGGATGAGTGGTTTAAACGGACATGGAATACGATGGATTTCGATAATCCAGACCGGAGACCATATTGGAACAATCAGCAAACAAACGAACAGCATTTCGGACTGCTTTCTTTTGAAACAGGGGAAAAGGATTCAGCCATTTTAGTAGACGGTAACAGAATTGATTGGAAAGAAACCAATAGCAAAACAATTTTTCAGTCAAAAGAAGAGAAGGAACTAATCAATGAGGTTCGAATTTCCTCTGATAGTGGATATCTATACTTTCTTCTATCTTTTGAACAGCCAGTTGACTTTGCAAAACAATCCGTATATTTACTCCTTGATACCATTGGTGAACAGGGGCAGAACACTATACACTTATCAAAAGATTCTCTACTACAAACGGATCTAGGTGTGGACTTCTTAATCAATCTTTCAGGTAAAGAAAATTCTAGTATTATGGTAGACAGTTATTATGATACCTACTACTATCAATACGCACATATGTTGAATATGGTGAAAAGAGAATCTTATGTAACTCAAAAAAATAATGGAGTATTTCATCCAATTCGGTTAGCACTTAATAAAGAATTAACAATCCCATCAACAAACACTCTGGTTCCGTTTGAGGGATATGAAACAGGTGTATTAAAGTTTGGTAATGCGAATCCGGAATATGGAGAGTTTAACTCGCTGACGGATGTGAGTATAAGTGAGAATAAAAAAATCATCGAAATGAGAATCCCTTGGCAGCTTGTTAACATTAAGGACCCTAGCTTAAAAGAAGCGATGGGGGACATCTGGAAATACGGTTTAGCCAAAAGTGAAACGATTGAAGGGATTCGGGTTGCAGCAGCAACGACGAAACAAGGTAACCTTCTACAAACGATTCCGAGACAATCAAATAACTTGCTCCAGCAAAAAGATGTATTTCTTTACTCATGGAATGAATGGGAACAGCCTTTATATTATGAAAGGCTAAAAAAATCTTATGATATGATTAAGGAAACATATCGAAAAACAAAGTTAGAAAACTAATAAGAAGGTGCAGCTTTTTGAATAAAAAAATCGGCTTTATCGGTGCAGGAAAAATGGCTCAAGCGATGATAGAAGGAATCCTTAAATCAAAGATGATTCCAAAAGAAAACATAATCGCCAGCGCTAAAACAGAGGGCACCCTTGCAAAAATCAAATTGAACTACCAAATACTAACGACCCATGATAATAAAGAAGTCGCGAGGTTTGCTGACATTTTAATCCTAGCTGTAAAACCTGATCAGCATTCATATGTAATTCATGAGATAAGAAATGACATGCACCCTGAATCTATAATTATTACTATAGCAGCTGGAATTACATTGAATGATATTGAAAAGGAATTTGGTTTTAATGTAAAGGGTGTTAGGACAATGCCAAACACTCCTTCACTGGTTGGTGAAGGGATGAGTGCTTTTTGTTCAAATGAGAGGCTTAGTGAGGAAGAGGTATTGGAGGTTGAACGTCTCTTTCATACGTTTGGAAAAACAGAGAGGCTGGATGAAAGATTAATGGATGCGGTACCTGCGATAAGCGGTTCTTCCCCAGCCTATGTCTATATGTTGATAGAAGCGATGGCTGACGGAGGAGTTAAGCAGGGGATTCCTAGAGATAAAGCGTATCGACTTGCCGCACAGGCAGTCCTCGGAGCAGCTAAGATGGTACTAGAAACAGGCAGACACCCGGGAGAACTTAAAGATAATGTATGTACACCAGGCGGGGCGACGATAGAAGCAGTAGCTGAACTTGAAAAGAGACAATTTCGCGGTTCCGTATTGGGAGCAATGGAAAGATGTACAGAAAAGGTAAAGTTCTTACATTAACATTCAAACAAAGAACCTACGACATGGCCGTAGGTTCTGTTTTTTTTCATTAATAGGGTTCAGGTTTTCTAATCACTGTCAGAGAAGTCATTAAACCTACAAAGATAATGGTTACTAGAGAATAAAAGAATTTTTCTAATCCCACGACTTGAATCCCGCTTGTAATAACAAGTCCATCAATCAAAAATATAATGATCCCTATATTAACCGAAGTAAATTTAGTGATAATCTGGGCTAGTAAATCAGTCCCACCCGTGCTTGTATCATAACGGAGCATTAAACCAATACCAACTCCTACAAGTATACCTCCAATAATCGTACTAGGAAAAATACCAATCTGAATTTTTCCATTGATAAATGAAAGTAAGTCAATACAAAAAGAAGAGATAATGAGTCCGTGCAGACTGTAGTAAAAATATCGCCTTTCAAAAAACCATGCCAAGATATAGAGAGGAAGGCTTAAAACAATCATAGTAAGTCCTGTTGGCCATCCGTAAAAATAATGAAAGATTAACCCTAAACCAATTACACCGCCATCGAGCAGATGATAAGGCACGAGAAACCCATTTACTCCAAGGCTTAATAGTAAGCTGCCAATCAGCATTGCAATAATTTTTTGTTTCAATAAAAATCACCCCAAACTTGTCCCTACATAAAAAGTATGACTATGATTTCCATTTAGAAGTGTTGAAAATAAAAAAAGAGGATCGTTCAACAAAGCCGTTCTGTTTAAGCTGTGGTATGTTGACAGAGTATAAGGAGAATACTTAACGTATGGTATAATAGGATTAGCTAGATTTAATTATAAGTTTTTTGTGAAAATCAGGAGGAATAAAGGATGCTTCAAGAAGAATATGAATTATTGCTGAAAAGAACGGTTGAGGTTGCTCCAGATTGGCTCAAAAGTGACATACAAGATATTTTGAATAAAGAAGGAAAACATGCCGGAGTAAGCTATGTCATATCCCAACTTCACGACAGATATAGCTTTAGTTTCAGACACATAATATCTGCCATAAATTTTTCAGATGAATGGACAATGGTTTCAAGAGAACGGCTAAGTTTTATTGATAATAACATTGAGGTTATCGTTGCTTTGTATAATGACAATAAAGGTAAAATAGATAAAAATTTATAGACAAAAAAAGAGCAATCCTATTCTTACGTGAATAGGATTGCTCTTTTTTATTACATTACTTTATTTTTAAAAGAAAAGATTTAAGATAAAATAAGAAATTGCTGCTAGTCCAGCTGAAATAGGCAGGGTAATAACCCAAGTAATCAGCATTCGTTGTGCGGTATCCCATTTAACCCCTTTTAGGCGATGGGCTGAACCTACCCCTAAAATGCCTGAAGAAATAACGTGTGTCGTACTAACGGGTACATGTAAGAATGTGGCACCAAAGATAACAGCTGCACCAGTTAAATCTGCTGCGACCCCGTTAATCGGTCTAATTTTCATGATTTTTCCACCAACGGTTTTAATGATTTTCCATCCCCCGACTGATGTACCTAATCCCATTGCCAGCGCACAGGAGAATTGTACCCAAAATGGTACTTCTGCATTTCCGCCTAGGTATCCGTTGGCTATTAACGCCATTGTGATGATTCCCATCGCTTTTTGAGCGTCATTCGTACCGTGTGAATATGATTGTAGAGCAGCAGTAGCTATCTGCATATAACGGAAATTCCGATTTGTCTTTGTTAAGTTTGCATTTTTAAACACCACTTTAAAAATACTGTAAACAATAAAACCGACAGCAAAAGCTAAAATTGGCGAAATTAAAAGAGCCTGGATGATTTTTAGAAACCCTGTATAGTTAAGTGCACCAAAACCTGCTGAAGCTAGAGCAGCACCAGCAATTGAACCGATAAGTGCATGCGAGGAACTACTAGGTATCCCATAATACCATGTAAGTAAGTTCCAAAAAATAGCGGCAATTAGTGCGGCTAGAATAACCACTGACCCATTTTGTAGCGTAAAAGGATCAACGATATCCTTTGAAATCGACTTAGCGACACCTGTAAACGTCATCGCCCCGACAAAGTTCATAATTGCTGCTAAAAGAATTGCCTGCCGCGGTCTAAGAGCCTTTGTCGAAACAGAGGTTGCGATTGAGTTAGCTGTATCATGGAACCCATTAATAAAGTCAAATGCAAGGGCACCAATGACAATTAAAATAATTAAAATTTCCATTTGTTTGCTCCTTATGCATTTTTCATGATGATGGTTTCAAGCGTATTCGCAACCGACTGGCAGCTATCTGCAATATCCTCGAGATTTTCATAGATTTCCTTGTACTGAATAATTCTGATAGGATCTTTCTCTACTGTAAATAAATGCTTAATAGACTGACGAAGAATATTATCACATTTTGATTCATAATCCTTTGTTTTAATTGCATGTTCTCTCATTTGAGGAAGTTTCTTATTCGCTAACAATTCAATGGCTTTATCAATTTCATGAACACTAGCTTTTATCGCGTCAACGAATTGAAGCATAAAATCATCTGCCTGGGTAATGGAATACATTTCAAACAATGCAGCTGTGGCTTCCAGGCCGTCTAAGACGTCATCCATGCTGTTCGCTAGATGAAGAATATCTTCACGTTCAATAGGAGTGATAAATGCATCATTTAATTGTTTGATTACTTCATGAACAAAGGAATCTCCCTTCGTTTCAATTTCTTTCATCTTTTCTGAGAAAATTTTCAAATCACTTATATTTTTTAATTTATAATCGGCAAAGTAATTTGCGCCTTCCTTTAAGTTAGAAGAAATATTACTTAGTAGTGCTGAAAATTTATCAACCTTTTTTGCCATTTTTGAATCCCCCTAAATAGTATGTAAA
>JAPSKD010000170.1 GCA_031177865.1 Bacillus sp. (in: firmicutes)
ATCCATTGATGAGGATTGTTTTTTTTGTTCTAATGGATTTTTTAACGAAAAGAATAAAATGAAAGAATATTCAAAAAGTATGTTGACATACATAAAAGGAGTTGGTAATCTATCAATATACCATTAATAATAACAAGTGTTAGTTGTTATATCATCTTAGCGAATTTTTTTACGGCAAGTATTGGAAGCGCTTTATTAATGGTGCATCTGTGAACGTACATAAAAAGGCATATAAAAAAATTCGAAAAAAAAGGCAGGGGGATGGAGATGAAGCAAAAGAAAAGAAGAATTGGGGCCTTAGCATTATTAATTGTGCTGACTTTGTCGATGATTCTCACTGGATGCTCCTCAGAATCTAGTTCTTCAGGTAAAGCCAACAAAAATCAAACTACAGTGACTTTTTGGCACCCGATGACTGATGTTACCGGTGAAGCGGTTGAGGCAGTCATTAAGGAATTTGAGAAACAAAATCCAGATATCAAAATCAATGCCGTCTATACAGCCAATCAAGGCGAAGGCCAAAATGAAAAATTAATGACTGCTATCTCTGGAGGAAATCCTCCTGATGTTGCATACTTCGACCGTTTCGAGATCGGATCTTGGGCAGCGCAAGGATCCTTGGAGGATTTGACACAATTAGCTGCATCAAGCGGGGTTACAAAGGATACCTACTATCCTTTTGCATGGGATGAGGCTAATTACCAAGGAAAACTATACGGAATCCCTACCACTACGGATTCAAGGCTCGTGTATTTTAATATCGATCATTTTAAAGAAGTGGGATTAGATCCTGAAAACCCTCCGAAAACAATTGCAGAATTAGAAGCTGCTGCAGAAAAATTAACTAAGAAAAAAGGAAAGCGCTTTGAACGTATTGGCTTTATTCCATGGTTTGGCCAAGGCTGGTTTTATGGTTGGGGTTGGTCGTTCGGAGGAGAATTCTTTAATACTGAAACAAATAAAGCAACTGCAACTGATCCAAAGGTTGTCGAGGCTCTTCAATGGATTACAGATTATGCAAAAAAATATAATGTCGAGGATATCGCTGGTTTTACCGATTCACAAGGCCAGGGTGCAATGGACCCATTCTTAACCGGGCAGCTAAGCATGAAGGTAAGTGGGCCATGGGAGGTTTCCGCCATTAAGAAATTCAAACCGGATTTGAAATATGGGGTATTTCCTATGCCAACTCCAACAGGTGAAAATCATACAACATGGTCAGGCGGATGGTCAGTTGTGATCCCTAAGGGCGCGAAGAATAAAGACGCAGCATGGGAATTTATGAAGTTCTTTGGTGGGGAGGAAGGTCAAAAGATTTTTAGTGGAATCGCCAGAGACTTCTCCGTCATCGATTCCGTCAATGGGGAACTAGGATATAAAGAAGACCCAATCTTAAAAGAATTTGTCAATATTTTGCCTGTTTCTCACCATAGACCTGTTATGACCCAAGGATCTTTATACTGGAATGAATTGGCAAGCGCCGTAGAAAATGCAACACGTGGAAATGGAACTCCAGAAGAGTTACTGAAAAAAGTGAATGAAAAAGTAAATAAAGAACTAAGTAAATAAAAAAATCTTAGTGCTCAATTAGCAACGTATTGCGACTAGATGGCGGATGCAGGAACTAGATAAACAGGGGAGGAGTTTTTCTCCTCCCGAAATAAATATTGGAGAGGGGCGGTTTTTAAAGTGAAAGGTAACCTGCAATTGGCGGAAAATAAGAACTCTCCTAAAACAGAGCCTAACAATCAAATAAACATCACTGCTAAGAAAAGGCTGGCTAATTGGGGGCAATACAAAACCGGATTATTATTTGCATCACCTTGGATTATCGGTTTACTCGTTTTTTATGCGATTCCCTTGTTTTCATCCATTTATTTTAGCTTTACTACATACAGCATTCTTCAGCCAGGTGAATTCATTGGTTTGCAGAATTATAAAGAATTAATGAATGATCAACTATTTTGGAAATCCGTATATAATACCGTTTACTTTGCGGTGTTTTATGTCCCATTAGGAATCATCTTTGGTGTGGCGCTGGCCATGATGCTGAACATGAAGGTGAAAGGGATGGCCGTATACCGAACAATTTTCTTCCTGCCGACTCTTGTCCCGCATGTAGCGCTAGCGGTTTTATGGATGTGGCTGTTAAATCCAGGGTTTGGGCTAGTAAATGGGATTTTAAACACGATTGGTATTGAAGGGCCATCATGGCTTGGAAGTGAGACATGGTCAAAGCCTTCATTAATCCTGATGTCATTGTGGGGAATAGGGCAGGCTGTGGTCATCTATTTAGCGGGTCTGGGAGATATTCCGGAAGATTATTATGATGCAGCAGATGTAGACGGAGCGAACTGGTTCCAAAAAACGTTTCATATTACTTTGCCTCTATTAACACCGGTTATCTTTTTTAATTTGGTCATGGGAATTATCGGGGCCTTCCAGCAATTCACATTACCTTACACATTGACACAAGGGAAAGGGACACCAGCCAATTCATTAACATTTTATGTGATGTATTTATATGATAACGGCTTTAAATTCTTCAAAATGGGCTACGCGTCTGCTATGGCATGGGTTTTATTTGTAATTGTTATGGCATTAACGGCCTTTGTATTTCTAACATCCAAGCGTTGGGTTCACTACCAGGGCAAATAAGGGAGGAGAAAAAATGGAAGCAACAAGGAAAAAGAAAGTATCGCGTTTTTCAACACATATTGTCCTTATCATCGCATCATTTTTCTTTATGATTCCATTTATCTGGATGGTATCAACATCATTAAAACCATTGACACAAGTATTTACTTTTCCGCCTGAATGGATTCCAAAGCCAGTGAAGTGGAGCAATTATATTGATGCCATGAATTATATCCCGTTTTTCACTTATTTAAAAAACACCATCATTATTACTGTGTTAAGTACCGTTGGGGCTGTTTTATCGTGTCCAATTGTTGCTTATAGCTTCGCGAAACTGAAGTGGCCTGGGAGGAATATCCTTTTTATCATTACCATTGGTGTCATGATGATCCCAGGGCAAGTGACCATGATTCCATTATTTTTATTGTTTGAAAAATTAGGGATGGTAGGTACACCCTATCCATTAATCCTCCCGGCATTTTTTGGAATCCCTTTTTACATCTTCCTGTTAAGACAATTTTTTATGGGCTTACCTGATAGTTTAAGAGAGGCTGCGAAAATAGATGGTGCCAGCGAATTCAGAATCTATTGGCAAATCATGCTTCCGCTGGCAAAACCAGCGGTATTGGCCGTAGGACTATTTCAATTTATGGCTAGTTGGACAGACTTTATCGGACCATTACTCTATTTAACGGATTCCGTTCAATACACTTTATCTCTAGGTTTGCAGCAATTCCAAAGCCAGAAGGGTTCTGAGTGGGGACTCATGATGGCTGTATCGACAATGATGACGATTCCTGTTGTTATCCTATTCTTCTTTTTGCAAAAAACATTTATTAAAGGTATCACTTTCAGTGGAATTAAATAAGAAACTATTAATAAATAAATCACTAGTAGGAGGTTGCATATGAATAAAAAAATTGGAATGAGAATATCACCAAAAATTGGTGCAGAGGGAATGGAGTCTGTGGCAAGATTCGCGGCTAGTATTGGCTTGGATGTTATCGATGTTCCCGTTTATAACCAAGAAGTAAAAGCCGTATTAGAAAATGCCGGGTTGGAAGTCGGGTCGATTGATGGTGTGGGCGCCGTTGGCAGCACAAAGCTTTTAAGTGCAGATGAGAAAAGTCGTGCAGAAGCAGTGACTACTCTAAAATCTCAAATGACAGAAATTTCTGAGCTTGGCGGAAAAGTCATGTTTATGTGTCTGGTTCCGGATGATATTACGATGCCGAGAAAGAAGGCATTTGAAATTTGGAAAGAAACCTTTCCAGCCATCGTGAAGCACGCAGAACAAACAAACATTTATATTGCCTTAGAAGGGTGGCCGGGGCCTGCTCCCTATTATCCAACTTTAGGATGCACGCCGGAAATGCTGAGAGCGATGTTTAACGTTATTTCTTCTAAACATTTCGGAATCAACTATGATCCTTCCCACTTAGTAAGACTAGGAATCGACTATTTACGAGTATTGAGTGAATTTGGTGCCAGAATCAATTACTGTCATGGTAAAGACACAGAAATTTTACATGATGAACAATATGAATGCGGAAACCTTGCTGCCACCTTTGGAGCAAACTATGATTTTTCAGAAGGGCCATGGAGATACACCATCCCCGGGCATGGAGATGTGGATTGGTCCAAGGTAGCCGTGCGATTAGAAAAGGTCGGTTATCAGGGTCCCATCAGCATAGAACTAGAAGATCATCGCTATTGGGGCTCTTTAGAGAAGGAGCAGCAAGGAATGATCAAAGCAAAAGAACATCTGGCTATTTATTTTAAGTAAACACACAGGAGGAAATGAAAATGACAAGAACAGTGAAAGTAGCGATTGTTGGTTGTGGCGGTATCGCAAATGGAAAACATATGCCAAGTTTATCTAAGCTGAAGCATGTTGAATTAGTGGCCTTTTGTGACGTACTGATTGAAAGAGCTGAAAAAGCGGCTGTTAAATACGGAGTTTCCGGTGCAAAGGTGTATGAGGATTATCGTGAGCTCCTTCAGGATGAAACGATTGATGTAGTCCATGTTCTTACTCCAAATGATTCCCATGCGGAAATAACTGTGGCTGCACTGGATTCAGGTAAGCATGTTATGTGTGAAAAACCGATGGCGAAGACGTCTGCTGAAGCACAAACCATGGTTGAGGCGGCAAAACGCTCTGGTAAAAAACTGACAATCGGGTATAACAATCGTTTCCGACCAGATAGCCAGCATCTACATCAAGTATGTGAACGTGGGGATTTAGGGGAGATTTACTTTGCGAAGGCGCATGCGATCCGCCGCCGTGCGGTTCCAACATGGGGTGTGTTTTTGGATGAAGAAAAACAAGGCGGAGGCCCGTTAATTGATATTGGCACCCATGCCCTGGATTTAACATTATGGATGATGAATAACTATACACCTAAATCCGTTATGGGTAACACTTATCATAAATTAAGCCAAAAGAAAAATGCTGCCAATGCATGGGGACCATGGGACCCTGACAAATTTACCGTTGAGGATTCCGCCTTTGGATTTATTACGATGGAAAATGGCGCTACCATTGTGCTGGAAGCAAGCTGGGCTTTAAATTCTCTAGATGAAGATGAGGCAAAATGTTCACTAAGCGGAACAGAGGGCGGAGCCGATATGAAGGATGGACTTAGATTCAACGGGGAAAGCTTCGGAAAGCTTTATACAACCAATATTGAGCTTGGTGCCGGGGGAGTAGCCTTTTATGATGGAGACTCGGAATCAGATGCCGATCTAGAAGCAAGGCTTTGGATTGATACGATCATCCATGACACAGAGCCAGTGGTAAAGCCGGAACAAGCATTTGTGGTGACGCAAATCTTAGAGGCAATCTATGAATCTGCTAAAACAGGAAAAGCCGTATACTTTCAAGAGAAATCTTCTTTAGTTACGAATTAATGAGTGTTTGGAGTGTAATGGATTACAAGCGAGGTGAATGAGGTGGAAAGTGTTAGATTAGGTATCATTGGAACTGGTGGTATTTCTCAATTGCATGTTAAACAATTGAAGGAAATAAAAAGTGCGCGGATTATTGCTGTGACAGACCCAAATCCGGATAATCGTAGACGATTGATTGATAAATTCAACCTTGAGCAGATTTCTGAGTTTGACCATCATCAAGACATGCTGGAAACGGTTCTGATGGATGCGGTACTTATTTGTTCGCCGCATACCCTGCATTATCAACAGGTAGTGGATTCGATTCATCATGGCTGTCATGTGTTAATCGAAAAACCAATGGCTTGTTCATTAGAGGAAGCAGAGCAGCTCATTGATTTGGCAAAAAAGGCAAATAAGATTCTTCAAGTATCCTATCAAAGGCATTTTGAACCAGCTTTTCTTTATATTCGGGAAGCGATTTCAAGCGGAAAAATTGGAAAACTTACATCGATCACCGCTTCTTTATACCAGGATTGGAAACACTTGACCACAGGTACCTGGCGGCAAAATCCTTCGTTATCCGGCGGAGGTATGCTGATGGATTCTGGGAGTCACATTGTTGACGTGCTTTTATGGACGACAGGCTTAAAGCCGCTTGAAGTGGAATCCAAATTAGAACAACATCACACGGCTGTGGAGCAGGATTCCTTTACAACGATCCGCTTTGAAAACAATGTGGTGGCAGGTCTAAATATTGTTGGGAATGCCCCATGCTGGCATGAAACTTACGTTTTCTGCGGAGAAAATGGAGCGATCTTTTATGACAATGGCAAGATTGTTCTTCGCCCATTAGGGAAAGAAGCGATTGTCCCTGAGCTTCATCCGCAAACAACCAATTCAGACAAAAGCTTTATCGATGCGATCTTAGGAGTTCACGAAGTCAAGGTGCGAGGGGAATTTGCTAAAGAAGTCGTCGCACTTACCGAAAGAATTTATAAAGCGGCAGGCTATCAACCTATTACTTCAATCAAATAACGGAAAATAATAAGTTGGGGGAAAATAGATGTCAAATACGCTCAATATTGGTATTATCGGCAGCGGTGGAATTGCTGCTGCCCATGCAAGAGCCTATAAGCAAATGCCGGATGTAAGGATTGTGGCTGTTGCGGATGTGATTCCAGGCAAGGCAAAGAAATTTATTGAACAGCTTGAATTAAAAGAGGCAAAAGCATTTGATGACCATCTCGAGCTTTTACATATGGATCTCGATGGCGTCAGTATTTGTACTCCAAATGTCGCACATCATAGTACTAGCATTGATTCCCTTAATGCCGGAAAACATGTGCTAGTAGAAAAGCCGATGGCCGTTACCTTAGGACAGGCGATTGAAATGGTGGAAGCATCCAAAAAGGCAGATAAAATCCATACAGTCGGGTTTCAACCAAGATATGATCCGAATATGAAAGCGGTAAAAGAGATCGTTCAATCGGGTCAATTAGGGAAGGTCTATTATGTTCAAACAGGCGGCGGACGCCGGCGGGGAATGCCAGGAGGAACCTTTATCAATAAAGAATTAGCAGGTGCGGGTGCGATGGCGGATATCGGTTGTTATTCATTAGACCTAGCTTTAAATACACTGGGCTATCCTAAGCCCATAACCGTATCCGCCTATACGTCTAATCATTTCGGTACAAATCCGCTATACCACAAGGAAGCGGATAAGTTTGAAGTAGAGGATTTTGGTGTAGCGATGATCCGTTTAGAAGGCGGTATTGTTTTAAACTTTAAAATATCATGGGCTATGCATATGGACTCTCTCGGTCCAACTCTCTTCCTTGGAAAGGACGCCGGTTTGAAATTAACGCCAGCGGGCAGCGGACCATGGAGCGGTGTGTGGGACGGGGGAATCGGCACAATCAGCTTATTCCATGATATAAAAGGGCACCATGTAGAATCTACTATTCCTGTTCAAAATCATCAGTTAAATATTTTTTATGAAAAGGTGCGCGACTTTGTTGTGGCAATTAAGAATGGTAATCCTGCACCAATTCCTGGTGAACAAATTGTGATCAATCAGGCGATCATTGATGGGATATTACGTTCAGCAGAGCAGGGAAGTGAAGTAAAAATTGACATTCCCGAATTTTGTCTAAATTTATCATAAAGGAAAAAGAAAAGTGGTTTTATTCTATGATTAGAATGAAATCGCTTTTTTATTTATGGCTGTGTTAAAGAAGACTGTTGATTTTAGAACCTGTTGATTCGAGCGGAAGGCGCTTGACTCCTGCGGGATGCACGAGCTGAGTGAGACCCCGGAGGTCGGAACGACCGAGGAGGCTCACGGGCGAGCCCGCGGAAAGCATAGCGCCTGGAGCGCAAATCAACAGCCAAGTTTAACACAGCCTTATTTATAGAAGTGATCCGGCAAAAAGACTGTCTACTAACTTATAAAAGTATGGAATTCTCGTGGAAATGATATAAAGTCTTAAAGCTAATATGAGAGGTGGGACCATTATGGTAGATAAATCCATCCCCTACTTCAATGTGATTATGAAAAGATCCGCCGGGAAATCAATTCCTAATTTTATATTGCCAGATGGATATTCGTTCGTTTGGTTTTCAGAAGGTAAAGAGCAACAGTGGGCGGAAATCGAAACATCTGTTGAAGAATTCTCAAATATAAAAGAAGCTCTACACTACTTTCAAAATGAGTATTTACCTTTTGTAAATGAATTGGGGAAGAGGTTACTTTTCATTCAGAATGAAGAGGGGAATGAAGTAGGTGAAGAAAGTTTTGCACAATACAAAAATGATTATGAACAAGCTATTCGGCTTTTAAAAAAGGTCTTAAATCAATAAAACGGGGAATATGTCTATGAAGCAAGAATGTAAGGTGAGTGACAAAGGTTGTCGGTTAAATTCACGACTCATTCAACTATGGATAGACTGATAAATATGTTTTAACGATGGAACACCAATAAGATTGGTGATGGGTACTATCGCAACACTTCATATTGAACTTTTAGGTACTTTACGATCATTGAAAATAAGTTTATTTAAGGGGTTAGAAGTTAAGAGAAATGCTTATATGACTTACCCACTTTGAAATAGCTATTATCACTCAAATCAGTGCAGCTCCTTTTGTTTCATAACAATATGAATCTTATTGATTCTTCTTTCTAAAGATAAATAAAATTACTTACGTACGAAGGAAATAGACTAGTAGAGTACGAATAGTAAAAGAAAGCTTTTACATAGGAAGGATGTTGCGGTATGTCAAAAATTACGTTTATGGGTGCGGGAAGTACGGTTTTTGCGAAGAATGTACTAGGTGATTGTATGTTCGTCCCAGCCTTAGCAGGATTTGAGTTTGCTCTTTATGATATCGACGAGCAGCGTTTAAAAGATTCAGAGAACATGTTAACGAATTTAAAAAATCACTACAATAAGAATATTACGATCAAATCATATTTTAATAGAAAAGAAGCCTTAAGAGGGGCAAAATATGTTATTAATGCGATTCAAGTAGGCGGGTACGAGCCGAGTACCGTTATCGATTTTGCGATACCAAAGAAATTTGGTCTCCGTCAGACGATTGCCGATACAGTTGGGATTGGCGGGATTTTTCGTTCTCTCAGAACCATTCCAGTCATGCTTGATTTCGCCAGGGATATCGAGGAAGTTTGTCCAGATGCGCTGTTTTTGAATTATACCAATCCAATGGCAGTGCTGACTGGCGTGATGCTCCGTTATACCAATGTAAAAACCGTAGGGCTTTGTCATAGTGTTCAAGTATGTACGGAGCACCTATTTAGAGATTTAGGAATCGACCATGAAGGAATTGAAGAAAAAATCGCGGGGATCAACCATATGTCATGGCTCTTAGAGGTGAAACGCGATGGCCAGGACTTATATCCGGAAATCAAGGGGCGTGCAAAGGAAAAACAAAAAACAAAGCACCATGATATGGTTCGTTATGAATTAATGGATAAGTTCGGATACTATGTAACGGAATCCTCCGAGCACAATGCTGAATATCATCCATACTTTATCAAGAGCAGATACCCTGAATTGATTGACAAATTTAACATCCCGCTTGATGAATATCCCCGCCGTTGTTTGAAACAAATTGAAGGCTGGAAAACGATGAGGCAGGAGATTGTAAATAATAGTAAACTCACACACACTCGGTCTCATGAATATGGCTCAAGAATTATAGAAGCTATGGAAACAAATGTACCATTTAAATTTGGCGGCAATGTTCTAAACACCGGTCGATTGATCAGTAACCTTCCAGAGAATGCCTGTGTTGAAGTGCCTTGTGTTGTGGACAGAAGCGGGATCATGCCTTGTTATATAGGAAATCTGCCAGAACAGCTTGCCGCACTCAACAGAACCAATATCAACACACAGCTCCTAACCATTGAAGCCGCTATTACCGGAAAAAGAGATACAGTCTATCAAGCCGCGATGTTGGATCCACATACAAGTGCAGAGTTGTCTATCGATGATATTATCTCGATGTGTAATGATTTATTTGAAGCACACGGAAATTGGCTGCCTGAATTTACATAAAATAACAAATTTATTTAACAATATAGGAAAGGGCTGTACGTTGGTTTCAGTGCGATTGTTTACATAAGGGAGAATTTACATAACTGATTTCAATGTTAGCTATGTAAACATATCGAATTAAATGGAATGATTAAATTGAACCGAAAGCAATATCTTGGGGATTGGCAAGTGGAGAGTGTATTTGTAGAACGGTTACTAGGTTACAGGAAATAAGAACTGGAATAAAAGTAAAACAATTGGGATGAAGTAATATTTAATGAAAGAAAAGCTCCAAACTCTTTATAATAAGGGGTTGGAGCTTTTCTTTTTGTTTTAAAAAATACATGTTGATTGGTTTTTACTAAACATGGTACTTGACCCAATAGCAAAAAGCTGAAATTTAATAGAGATGAACTAAACTGAGAAGTTTAATCAGAAAATTCGTCTAAAATAATAGTCAGTAAAATCAATAAAATTCTAATTAATATATCTTTTGTAACAACCTTCAAGAGCACAGATAATACAATTTTAATAATGGGATCTTTCCCGCTTTTCATAATCACAATTATGTCTAATAAAGAGATAACAGCACTCATAATTTGGTCTTTATCATG
>JAPSKD010000171.1 GCA_031177865.1 Bacillus sp. (in: firmicutes)
CCAAAAAACCGTATCAACCACCGCTTACTGGCGGAATAAAGGCAATTTCATCACCATCTTGAATCACTTCATCATCCTGAGCAAACTCTTCGTTAACAGCAGTCATAACCGTGTCTAATTTTGGTAGATTATAATTGCGAGCTAATTCAGCCTTTAATTCGGCAACTGTTTTGCCGCTTGCGTCTAACTTTAGAAATTCTTCTCCGACTGCATCGCGTAAATGAGCGAAAAATAACACTTTATTCATTTAAATCGTCCTCCTCCGGCTTTCCGCTAGGATAGGCGACGGTTTCGAGTTGGTTGCCCATCCACTCTTCGCCATCTTCCCAATGTTCTTTTTTCCAAATAGGCACGATTTCTTTAATCCTCTCAATGGCATATCGATTCGCATCATAAGCATCAGCCCGGTGAGGAGTAGAAACAGCAATAACTACCGCGATATCGGTAATATCCAGCCTGCCCACTCGATGGGTAATCGCTACCTGAGAGCCTTTCCAGCGCTCCCCAATCTCCCTGCCGATTTGCTCCAATTTTTTCACAGCCATCGCTTCATACGCATCGTATATTAAAAATAGTGTTTTTTTTCCTTTGGTTAATTCACGAACGGTTCCAATAAAAGTAGTAATGGCTCCAGCATTACGCTGAACAACCTTATCTATTACAGATTGAATATCAATCGGTTCTTTTGAAATTTGATAATTCATTTTGTACACCTCTTCAGACCAATTTCTTTGGTTCTGCATTTTCGACCACTTCATATCCGCCTATTTTTCGGACCTGCTGTTTAAAGTTTGGTGACTGGATAATATCGATTAACAGTTTGCCGCTTTCACTTTCATAGAAGCTCCGCGTCAACACTAAATCGTACTCTTCGTCCGCGACTGGAACAAAGTCAAGGTTCATAGCTTTTGCCGCTGGATAGATTCCTAGCCCGGCTCCATGGCTGTCTCCATTTACCTCTGCCGCTACCGCTAAGTGTGAAAACATTTCACGGTCGTAACCGGTAATCTCTTCTGATGAAATACCGTTCTCCTCTAGAAGCATATCGAAGAGAATCCGCGTGCCTGCACCTTTTTGACGGTTTACGAAGTTCGCTTTTTTCTCAAATATATCTGCGACCGTTTCAATTCCAAGCGGATTTCCCTTTGGTAAAATCCATCCTTGCTTTCTTTTTAAAAATGGATAGAGGACAACATCCAAACCAACTAACATTTTCTTAACATATGAGCTATTATATTGCTTTGTATTGGGGTCAAGCAAATGAATGCCCGCTACATGGGCCTCTCCTTTTCGAATCGCCATAATACCAGCCATACTGCCAACATGGGAGGAGACTATTTTCATATCAGCACGAACCCTTTTTAACTGAGATGATAAAATGTCAATGGTTAAATCGTGGCTTCCAGAAAACATAATGGCGTTTTTAATTTCCTCAAGTGGTCTCAAAAGCTCCACCTCAGCAAATTCACCTTGTTCATAGCCAATAACGTTGGCTGGTACGACTAAAAGGCCATCTGCTCGAACATAGGACATCGTTACACCTGCTGCTCTTGTCAGCGGATTAGCAACAAACTGTCCATTCACATAGCCGATATTCATTCGTACAAAATCTTCCGCTCCCATACCTGATACAATCCGGCGGCCAAGCTTGACACTTACTGTTTGTCTTTTTGGCTCAGGTATCTGCAAATATTTGCATAGGAGCGGGCGGACAAACCACTCGAGTGCTAAATAGGCTGAAACCGGATATCCAGGAACACCTACAACAATCTTTTCGTTTATTTTTCCTAAAATAACGGGTTTACCGGGTCTTGCGGCCACACCATGGGTAAAGACCGTGCCAATTTCACCAATGATATGAACGGTATAATCCTTTGAACCTGCTGATGACCCAGCATTAATAACGATAATATCAGAGTCTTTCGCTGCTTCTAGCAACACAGACTTAATCTTTTCAGGGTCATCCTTCACAATACCGTGAAGTCTTGGCTCGCCGCCCCAATCTTTTACAAAGTTCGCAAATACCGTTCCGTTAAACTCGATAATTTTCCCAGAAGAAAGTTTGCTATCTGCCTCGACCAGCTCATTACCAGTTGGAATGATTGCCACCACTGGCTTTTTCGCAACAGGAATTTGAAGCTGCTGTCCGGCTAAAAGTACTCCCAAATCTGCAGGTCTTAGAATATGTCCTTGCGGGAAAAGCATTTCCTCTTGAACGATATCCTCACCGATTGGACGGATATGCTGCCAAGGTGTTGCTGGTTCAATAATTTCAATCGTTTCCTCATCAATCATATCGACATGTTCAATCATAATGACAGCATTATAAGGAGCAGGAATGGCATTTCCTGTATCTACGATGGAAAAATCGATTCCGAGCTTTAGCTGCAATGGATTTTGCTCATGGGCCGTATATGTCTTTTCTGCGATAACCGCAATTCCATCCATAGCGGATGCATGGTAATGAGGCATAGACACATTAGCGAAAATGGGTTCAGCCGTTACACGGCCAAGAGCATCAGTAGTTGGAATGATTTCCTTTTCAAGGGGCAAAGAAAACGCCTCAAGGATTTCGCGCTTTGCTTCCGATCGGGGTTTGTCTTCTAAATATATTTTCCGTTTATAGCGTTTCTGGTCCATCTATTTTCTCCCCCTCATCGTGTTGCAATCACAGGTACATAATCTCCCTGTGAAATACCCTCTTTTTCTGAACTAATCTCAACAATTCCATCACTTTTTACTAATGTCGTAATTAAACCTGATTTCCCAATGATAGGCTCTGCCCACCATTCTCCTTCTTTCTCGAACAGTCGGACACGAATATAATCAGAGCGTCCCGGGGACGAAGGTATATTTTTGGTAATCCGTGCAAACATTCGATCTGGTTTTTTTTCAATTATCTCGCCTTTTAATTTTTGAAGTATTTTTTCGCCAAAAAGCATAAAAATAATCATCGCGGAGGCTGGGTGGCCTGGCAGGCCAATCACTGGTTTTCCGTTTGCCATTGCAAGAATAGTAGGTTTTCCCGGTTTAATAGAAATACCATGGACAAATACACCTGGCGACCCTAAGGATTGAATCACCTCTGTGGTATAATCCTTTGCTCCAACTGAGCTTCCTCCTGAGAGAATTAAACAGTCAACCTGATCATAAAGGTTTTGTGCTTTTTGTTGAAACTCTTGAAAATCATCCTTCACGATTCCACCGTAGACAACCTCTATATTCCATTGTTTTGCGAGGCCGGCAATCGTTAAATAGTTAATATCACGGATTTGCCCCTCTGAAAGTTTTTCAGTTTGATAGGGAACAATTTCGTCACCAGATGATAGATAACCGACCTTAAGCCTGCGATAGACAGTAACATGACGAATCCCAAGCGATGCAATCGCCCCTAACTCCTGAGGTCTAAGCATGGTCCCTTCTGGAAGGAGAACTTCCCCTGCGCGGATGTCTTCACCTGCACGAATAATATTTTCACCAGGTGCCACTGGTTTATAGGTATTTAACAGACCATCATGGTCTTCACAATGCTCAATCATGATAACGCTGTCACTGCCTGGAGGAATCATCCCGCCTGTCGGAACATAGACGGCCTCCCCTTGACCAACAGGAATCATTGCTGACTCACCCATTTTTACTTCTCCGACTATAGTTAAAAATCCCGGCATAGAATCAGATGAGCCATACGTGTCTTTTGCTTTAACCGCATACCCATCAACGGTTGAGCGGTCAAAGCCAGGGACATTTTCCTGCGCGGTGACGCACGCCGCGGTTATATAATGAAGAGCCTCTTCAAGTGAGCGTTCCTCTGTATCTTTTATTGCAGGAACATATTCTTCAATCATTGCAAAGGTTTCTTCCACTGTTTTTACTTTGAAAAATTGCACGGTATCTTACATCCTTCCTGCTTCATCAGCTTCTGAGCCACTTTTTTGCGTCCTCATACTCATGTGGGTGATTCATATTGAAAAAGACACGCTCCATATCAAAACTGCTATAGACTTCTAGATCTTTTTCCGTTACATAAAGGACGTTTAAATGCTCCAGCAGATGTTTTATTGAAAGACGTCCATTTTCAATACATTCTTCAATTTTATTTACCGTCTTCTTTTGAAAAACCGCACAAAGGGTTTGCATTTTTCCATTGATAACTGGAACTAAGGCATCATAATGGTCAATCTGATTCACCAGCGTCGAAGCAAGTTCCCCAGAAATAAACGGCATATCACATGCTACAATGAAGTTCACATCATAGCTTGATGCCATTAACCCGGCGTGGAAGCCTGCCAGGGGTCCCTTTCCAGGATAGTGATCGGACACCATTTTTACCCCTAGGGACTGATAGGAATCCTTATCATTGGTAACAAGAATGATGTTATCAAAATAGACTTTAAGAATATCAACCATTCTTTCTATTGTTGTTTTCTCATTTAGTTTTAGGAGAGCCTTGTTTGTGCCCATTCTGCTTGACTTTCCACCTGATAAAATAATAGCTCCAGCTTTCATAAATGATGCACCTTCTTAATTTGTTAATTTTTCCTGACCAATCGCATGGTAGCCTTGATCTTGTGCTACAAAATCGAGATGGATACTATTTAAGTCCAGCATGGCTGCGGACGGCTTGCTGAGATATTGTCTTGTATCTATCACTTTAATATATCCCGTACACTTTTCGCAAACCTGAATTTGAGAGGAAGCATTCCCTTCAATACTCAAGAATTGGATGGTTTTGTGGTCATCATTTCCGCAATGTGCACATTCAACTCGTTTGGCATTCCAATGAGCAAGACAGCGAGGACATGTCATCACTTTTTTACCTTCGGCTTCAAGAACAGCAAGTCTAGCAGGTTCACCGCAAACTGGACAGCCTGCTCCAGGAACACTATGAGTGATCTCCTGTTGGATTTTTTCTGCGGTTAACTGTAAGTAAGGGCGTAAAGCCGTTTCAGCAAGGAATTGCGGGATCCACTCTTCAAGTAAATGTTCCTCCGCAAAACTAGCAAAATAAACACTGTTAAAAGAAAAGGCTTCATCAATCCAGCGGATGGCTGTTTCTTCGTTTAATAGAGTGTAAATACCTGCAAGCTTCGTTTCTAATTCAGGGTTGTTTTTGATTAAAAGTGCATTTATCTCCTCTATCCACTGTAAGAATAGTGAAATTTCAAAAGTAATAGACGTTAATGCCGCTGCAGGCACTCCCGCAGACATTGCCGCTTTATCAAGATTAGGAATAATAGATTCTGGATTTATTCTCTTTTTCCAATTCTCTTGAAGAGCTAAAATATCCTTCTGCAAATTCTGATATTCTTTCGAAACAACAGATTTTTTCATCCGGTTACACCTCTTTATGTTTTAAAAGCAATGGCTGTCCTGTTACAGACAGCCATTTTGAGTATTACGTTCATACAGACTGATTTTCTAACTTATGCGCCTTTTTTCTTCTTCTTGTTCGGACTAGTTGGTTTATGTGGGTCGTCTAGTTTAGGGAAGTTTCCTTTTTTGACTTCTTCATCATACCAGTCTGTATAATGATCATGAGCCCACCATGCAGGTACTTCTCCAGTAACGACACCTGAATATCCTGGTCTTGAGTTTTTGTGTACTACAGATAGATAGATATGACCGACGATTACCGCAATGGAAAGTCCAAAACCAACATTGTGTAGAAAATAACCCCATTGAACGACTGCTCTTGGGAAAAATTCAGGGAACCACATTGGAATACCTGAACCGATAATTAGAATCGCAGTGAAGATTTGAATGATTGAGTTAATCTTTTCACCAGCATTAAAGAACGTTTGTCTTACATGTTTGAAATTGAAACCGAATAGCTCTTTTACGAATTCAGTAAAGAACTGAAGGTCGCGCTTTTTCCAGGTAACAAGCTCTTTCATCCAAAGCTTAAAGCCTTTTAAGTCAAAAATGACCCAGATGAACGTTGGTGTTATAAACGCAACAGCGAAAATCCTGTGAAGGAGACGTGCACCTTCAGGACCTCCAAGAACTGGGTAAAGCCAATCAAAGAATTCCGTATACATTGGCAGAGCTGTGATATAGAGTGCGAAGAACGAAATAGCGTTAACAGCATGGGCCCAAACAAACGCCTTAGAAAAACGTCTTACTTTTACTGTTGATTTTTGAGGTTTACTCATGGCTGTCACCTCCGTTTTCGTTTTTACCATTCTTTTTCTTACTAATAATTGTATTGGTAATGAAAGCTCCGACAACCGCCATCGTGGTTGCACCGATCATCATTTTACCAATTGGCTGTGCATAGTCTTTCCAAACCACAGCCGATGTTGGAACTGTTGGGTTTTCAGGCAACCCATATACAGATGGCTTTTCTGCCAGTACATAAACGCTATGGGTTCCGCCAACACCTTGTGGATTATAGACCATTGCGTTAGGATAGCGGTCTTTAATTTGTTTCACACGTTCTTCTGCTTTTTGAATCATCGCAGCTTTTTCGCCAAACTCCATTGCCCCTGTATGACAAGTTGTTACGCATGCAGGCTGCAAGCCTTCTTCAAGACGATCTGTACACATTGTGCATTTATGTGCTTTTCTGTATTTATCCCCATTTTTATCCACATATTCCTTAAGGGAAATGACTTCAAATGGACAGTTATTTACACAATATCCACAGCCCACACATTTTTCTTGATCGATGACAACTGTGCCAAAATCCGTGTAGCTAATTGCATCTTCTGGACAAACTTTTTCACAGGCAGCGTCCGTACAATGGAAGCATGCGGAGTGACGGAAAAGATAGTCAAGACCGCCCTTTGAGTTCTCATGCTCGATATATTGCAATACATTCCAAGTATCAGCAGTTGTTTTTGCATGTGACTGGACGCTTCCAAGGAAGTCCTGAGGTTCCGCCGGAAGGTCGTTCCAATTCTTGCAGGCAACCATACAGGCACGACAGCCATCGCATTTGGTCACATCAACAAATTTTACAAATTCAGTAGCCATTGTTAAGCCCTCCTTACGTCGCAGAGGAATGCCTTATATTCAGGAATGGTTGTATTCGCATCCCCAATATGCGGCGTCAGGCGGTTAGCTGTATCCCCAGTCGTAAATCCTTTATACCCAAAATGCCATGGCATTCCGATTTGATGTACATTTTTACCATTGATTTTATGAGGCTTAAAGCGCTTGGTTACCATTGCATAAGCTTTTACCTCGCCTCGTGCGGAGCTGACAATGACTTCATCTTTATTCTTAATGCCTTTAACACTAGCTAGCTCTTCGCTCATTTCGATATACATATGAGGTACTAGTTCCGATAACCATTCTTGGTTACGAGTCATGGTTCCGGACTGCCAGTGCTCACTTACCCTGTAGGTTGTTGCAACGATCGGGAAGTCTGCCTTAAAGCCGCGTTCATTGAATTTACCATCGAAAGGTTGAATTACTGGGTTGATTTCTTGGCTAGAGAATGGATTCTGTACCGGGCTTTCGTATGGCTCATAGTGTTCGGGGAATGGGCCATCATTTAATGTTGGAGCGAAAACTCCGCCTACACCATCATTCATCATAATGAATGGATCTTCGAAACCAGCGTCACCAGGCTTTCGTGTTGCCACAAAATCAGGTACATCCACTCCAGTCCATTTACCTTGGGCTGCGTCATACCATATAATCGCTTTTTCTTTGTTATATGGCACACCACTTGGATCACATGAAGCGCGATTGTAAAGAATACGGCGGTTCATCGGCCAGGCATATGACCAGTTTAGATACAAACTCATTCCCGTATCTTTTTTGTCACGGTTTTTCGCACGGTTCTTTCCTTCTTCAGGGTAGAATCCGCAATAAATCCAGTTTCCTGAACATGTTGATCCATCATCCTTTAGGTTTCCAAAACCTGCAATCAATTGCCCTGTATTCACATCGTATCCGTTAATTTCTTTACATACTAAGTCGATATCCGGATGATGTCCCTCACCATAATTCCAGTAAAGGGCATTGATTGGTTCAGATGCAGGACCTGCTTCATTTTTATATAATCCTTTAATTCTAGTTGCAAGCTCATGGATAATTTCTAAGTCCGCCTTTGATTCACCAAGCGGCTTAATGGCCTGCCAGCGATATTGCATCCAGCGGGCGCTGTTTGATATGCTTCCTTCTTTTTCATAGGAAGAACATGCCGGAAGTAAGAAGACTTCTGTATTAATCTTAGATGGATTGCTTCCTGCTTCTTTTTGCCAGAAAGCGGATGTTTCTGTTTCCCAAAGGTCAACAGCTACTAACCATTTTAAGTTTGCAAGAGCTTCTTTTTCTTTACCAGCATTCGGACCGCCGACAACAGGATTGGTTCCAAATAGGAATGCTCCCTCTAATGATCCATCAGACATTGCTTTAAACAAGTTCATGTGTGAATAGTTTTTATTGCCTTTTGGCAGGTATTGATAGCCAAATTCATTTGCTGCAGTTGCATTTGGACCATACCAAGCTTTTAATAAGCTGACAATGAACTTCGGTTTATTGCTCCAATAACCAGTTTTTGGTGTTTCTTTTTCTAAATGTCCGGTTAGAGTAGCATTCAGTGGATCTGTAGATGTTGGGGCATTTAAGTAACCTGTCAAGTTACCATATAATAATCCAAAGTCCGTTGATCCTTGAACGTTAGACTCCCCGCGCATTGCGTTAACTCCGCCACCCGGGAGACCAACGTTACCAAGTAGCAGCTGAATAATTGCAAATGCACGAACGTTTTGTGTACCAACTGTATGCTGTGTAGTTCCCATTGCGTACATGATGGTCCCTGCTTTACCAACTTGACCAGTTGCACAGAATGCCTCATATACCTTTAATAGGTCTTCTTTTGGTGTTCCTGTCACTTTCACAACTGTATCAACTTCATAACGAGAGTAGTGTTGTTTCATTAATTGGAAAACAGATCTTGGGTGTTCTAAGGTGAAGTCTTTAACTAATTTTCCTTCGGCATCTTTTTCAAATGCCCACAGTTTTTTATCATAAGCACGCTTATCTTCGATATATCCAGAGAATAAACCGTCTTCAAATTTATAGCTTGGACTTACAATAAAGCTAGCATTTGTATATTTAGCAACATACTCTTTGTGGTAAAGATTATTATCAAGCGTATATTTAATCATCCCGCCAATAAACGGAATATCCGTTCCAGAGCGTAATGGTGCATAAATATCTGACATTGACGATGTTCTTGTGTAACGAGGGTCAACGCTTACTATTTTTCCGCCATTCTCTTTCGCTTTTGTTAACCATCTAAAACTGATTGGATGGTTCTCAGCAGGGTTTGCGCCCATAATCAACGCACAATCGGTATACTGCACATCATTCCAACTGTTAGTCATTGCTCCACGACCAAATGAAGGTGCCAGACCGGCAACCGTAGAACTATGTCATATTCGTGCCTGGTGCTCTAAGTAAGTGACACCAAGCCCTCTCATCATTTTTGAAAGCAGGTACGTCTCTTCATTATCAAGAGCTGCTCCGCCAAGGCTCGCAATGGCCTCGGTCTTATTCACTGTCATGCCGTCTTCACTTACAACAAATGTTTTGTCACGTGTTTCTTTTGTACGCTTGGCAATGGTTTCATACATCCATTCCCAGTCTTTTTCTACCCACTTATCACTGCCTGGTGCACGATAAAGCGGATTCTTAATGCGCCTTTCAGAGGTATATAATTGTCTGATGGTTGTACCCTTGCTGCATAGCTTTCCTTCGTTAATTGGGTTATCCGGATCCCCTTCCGTATAAACCACTGTGTTGTCCTTTGTATGGACTAAAATTCCACAGCCAACGCCGCAAAAGCAGCAAATGGTTGGTGTAACAGTTGATTTGGCAATTTTAAATTCTTTTGTGCTGGCATGAGCTTTTTTCTCATTGAATCCTAGCTCAACTACCGCAAGAGTGACCGCAGTAGCACCAGACAACTTCAAGAATTGCCGGCGGTTTAAGTTGATTTCAACCATTTTTCTAACTCCTTCCCAGTATTGAATAGAACATCCCATGAAATGCGAAAAGCGCCTTGCCCAAGGAAAAATGCAGTTCAATTTTCCCAGGGGCGTGAGTCTAGACGAGCCGGCTAGAAGGTTGCTTTTTAACCTTCTGGACGGATTGGCTTAGACCTGAGCCCCTAGGCGCTGAAGCTAGACACATTTTTTATCTACTTTAGAACCTTGTCCTGTTTATTCCCCCTTTCAACGGATCTCTACAGCGGGTATTTCCAATAAGTCATTTTCAACTCGGCCTGTTGAGGTATAAATATTAGCCATTTTCCCTCGTAAATAGCCAATTACCTCTATATTCAAGAATTTAGCCAACTGAACAGCCTGCTTAGTGGCTGCTGTTCGTGATCCAATAACAGGAAAGCCGAATTTCGCTGCTTTGGAGAGCATTTCATATGAAATCCTTCCAGTTGTTAATAAAACTAACCGTTCAGGATGCAAACCCATTCGTATGGTGTGGCCAATAATCTTATCGACTGCATTGTGCCGCCCAATGTCTTCGCGGACGGTAATATTGCCTGCTTCATCAACAATACAGGCTCCATGCATACCACCGGTTTCTAAGTAAAACGGTGAATTCTGAGCAAATTCACTTCGCTTTTTTAATAAATAACTCAAGTTATAACTCTGTTCAGAAGACACCTTTTGAAAATTTTT
>JAPSKD010000172.1 GCA_031177865.1 Bacillus sp. (in: firmicutes)
CCTAGGAAAAATTGAACTGCATTTTTCCCTGCAAGGCGCTTTCGCTTTTCGTTTTATCTAGTTTCTTTTGCTTTGTTTTTGAATAGTTGAATATGGTCTAAGGCTTTGCCTGTACCGATTGCTACACAATCTAGCGGATTTTCAGCAATAAGAACTGGCATGTTTGTTTCTTCACTAATCACCTTGTCTAGATTTCGAAGCAATGCGCCACCGCCTGTTAAGACAATTCCCCGGTCCATAATGTCCGCTGCAAGCTCAGGCGGTGTTTTTTCTAATGTGTTTTTTACAGCCTCTACAATTGCATAGACCGTATCTTTTAAGGCCGCCCCAATTTCTTTCGCTGTGATTTCAATGGTTTTTGGCAAACCAGTTAATAAATCACGACCACGAATTTCCATATTATCGACACCTTCAGAGTCACCTGCAGAACCAACTTCCATCTTAATGGCTTCCGCCGTGCGTTCACCAATCATAAGATTATAATTTTTTCGGATATACGTAACAATTGCTTCATCCATTTCATCTCCGGCAACGCGAATGGAAATGCTTGTAACAATTCCGCCTAAAGAGATAATCGCTACTTCGGTTGTACCACCGCCGATATCAACAACCATACTGCCAGTTGGCTCCCAAACAGGAAGATTTGCACCGATTGCAGCCGCAAATGGCTCCTCAATCGTATAAGCGTCTTTAGCTCCTGCTTGACGTGTTGCGTCAATAACAGCTCTTTCCTCAACAGCGGTTATCCCAGACGGAACGCATACCATTACATACGGCTTACCAGAGAAAATGCTCTTACTTTTAATTGCCTGACGAATATGGTGTTTCATCATAGCGGCAGTAATTTCAAAGTCCGCAATAACTCCATCCTTCATTGGTCTCATCGCAACCACATTTCCTGGTGTACGACCAATCATGTTCTTCGCGTCATTACCAACCGCAACAATCGATTTCGTGTCTGTCTGCATCGCCACAACAGATGGCTCTCTTAATACAATCCCTTTGCCTTTTACATAAACAAGGGTATTTGCTGTCCCCAAGTCAATACCAAGGTCTCTTGTCCCAATTCCAAACATAGTTGTATCTCCCTTTCTGATACGAAAATAGCTAAAGGTAAGTGAATATACCTTCTATTCATGTAATTTTTCTAGTAAATTTATATGATTAACACGAAAGATGTCCTAAAAAATCATAAACATTATTATATCCCAACGTTTAAAAAAATCATAGTATTATAAATATCCTTTTTCCTTGAGTGAAACAAATTTATTTTCGCCAATGATGAGGTGATCGAGAACGTCGATGCCTATCATTTTTCCGCATTCTACAAGCCTCTTTGTGACCTCAATGTCCTCACGGCTCGGTGCAGGATCCCCACTGGGGTGGTTATGGAGGCATATGATAGAGGCAGCTGAGCGTTTTAAGGCCTCGCGAAACACCTCCCTAGGGTGCACAATGCTGGAGTTTAAGCTTCCGATGAAGATGGTTTGTTTGTGGAGCACTTGGTTTTTCGTGTTGAGGTATAAACAAACAAAATGCTCTTGTGATAAAAAACGCATGTCATTCATCACATAATTGGCTCCATCTTCAGGGGAGCGAATCACATAGCGGTCAGTATAGTTTAAGTTCGTTATCCTCCTGCCAATTTCGACAGCAGCGAGAATTTGGACAGCCTTTGCCTGACCAATCCCCTTAATTTCAGTCATTTCTTCTAAGGTGGCATCCTTTAAAAGCCGTAAACCTTCAAAGTTTGTAAGCAACCGGTTGGATAATTGTAGAACACTTTCATCCTTTGTACCGGTTCTAAGTAAGATGGCAATTAATTCATGGTTCGATAAACTTGCTGGACCATTTTGAATAAATCGTTCTCTAGGTCTTTCGTCTTGAGGAAAATCACGGATCATTAATGAATTGGTTGACATTCTAATTCCTCCCTATGATAGGGAGTTAAAGAACTACATAGCTGTCACGACAATTGGTAGCCTAGCCTCTTTAATTCGCGATAAGTCCTTGCGACTGGCAGACCCATAACCGCAAAATAGTCTCCATTTATTTTTTTGACAAGCATACTTCCAAGCTGCTGAATGCCATATCCACCTGCTTTATCAAGCGGTTCACCACTTTGTACATAAAAATTGATTTCTTCGTCCGTTAACTCCCAAAACCAAACTTCTGTTCTTTCATAAAAACGAACTGTTCCATTTGGAGACATTATGGATACACCGGTGTAAACTTCATGCTTTTTACCAGAAAGCATTTTTAACATACCTCTGGCATCTGCCTCGTCAGTTGGCTTTCCTAAGACTTGACCATCGGCAACGACAATCGTGTCGGAACCAATGACAAACGCATGAGGATTTTCTTTAAAAATAACCTGTGCTTTTCGCTCGGCAAGATCCATAACTACATCCTCTGGAGAAAGCGTTGGATCAAAGCTTTCATCTACTTCACTGCTTGAGATCGTGAATGTTAATCGGAGGTTTTCTAGAAGTTCTTTTCGCCGTGGAGAAGAAGAGGCTAAAATGAGGTTTTGCATTTCATCACCTTACCTTTTGCATCATTTAGGGAGATACATGTTAATCCTATCAGAATTTGTAGAAGCAAACAATTTTTATATCATTAAAGTTCGAAGAAATATGCCAATTTATGCAAACTATATCATGTAATTGAGTTCCAAATATTTTGATTTCATTACAAAAAGCCTGTCCAAATTAGACAGGCTCGTTATTCAAGGATAATTTCCCGGAAAATATCAGCTTTTGTCGACTACAGTGAATAGTAGATACTTAGATAATTTAATAAATGCTGTTGTGCGTCAACCAAACTATCTTTATCCTTCTTTTCTTGAAATGCTTTTACTTTCTCCAACGCACTGGATAATTCCTTGTTAAGATTTTTCACTTTATCATTTTTCAGCTTGTCTGCTGATTGTTTCAGTTGTTCACCAAACCCAGTGACTTCTTTACTAGTTTCTGATGATATACTACCTGAAACAATGGCGTTGGAAGTGACCTTTGATAGCTGTTGGTAAATAGCTGGATAACTTTCTAAAAAGTTTTTTTCTGTTTCATTTATATCTGATACTGTCTTTTCTGCAATGGGAATTTGTTTTGGGAGAACATCATCAAAGCCATTTGCTTCGTAATGCCCTTCTAGTTGCTTTGCCGTTTCGATAGAGTCCGCCACACCTAAGAACAGAAATTCTTTACCGTTCATTGCCAGCGTTTGTGCTGGTGCACCTTTTCCCTTTGCCTCGCTAGCTCCATCAGCTGCTGCCTCTTGGGAGGAAAAAGCTCCACCTTGGACGATAAACGCGGTTTGAGCTCCTAAGACCATAGAAGTACTCTTTCCTTCTGTTGCTGCGCTACCTTCTTTATCCGTCCCCTTACCTACGACCACAGGCTCCGTTACAGTTGGTTTACTGCTATCTGAAATGACTAGCTTAAGCATAAGGGCTCCAAAGCTTGTACCAATCAGGATTGCAAATACCGCTGTAACCAAAATGGATTTTAACATTCCTCCATCCCGCTTAACAGAAAAAGTTGAGAATGTAGGAGGCTTCTTATTCATACCTTTTTTCTGATTCTGACTGGTGACCACTTTATATTCCTGAATGTCATTCTCTGCAGATTCAGGAATGATCCAGTCAAAGCTTTCATCGACCGATTCCTTTGCTGCAGCAGTCTCGAGAAAAACATCGTGTTCGCTAATATCCTCGTCTATCACATTAGATAAAGAATCATTAGTAGATTCTTGTTTTTTATTAATCGGCTCTTCTGAGAACGTTTGAGTTTCCCCATTCAACTTTATTTTGATGGTATTGCCACGATCCGGCTTGTCCACTAACTTGTACTCCTTCCTCTACCAATAGCAATTTCTACCATCCTATCATAAAGACAAAAAAAAATAACAAGACTTTTGTCGTCTTGTTATCGAATGCTTTCGTCAAATTATTTGTATCTTCGCAATGTTGTTAATTCGTTTTGTCGTATCTGAAAACGAGCTTAACGGATTTTTCTTATTTGCCGGTGCCGGAGCGTCGATTTTTGGCAGCTCAGCGATTAAGTCATCCAATGATGGCAGATAATAAGCCGAAACTTGAAGAGAATAGTTAACGGTTCACTTTTTTGATCAAGAGAAGTGATTTCCTCGCCGCCAGAATAACTGATCGATTCGACAACAACAATTCGCTCTAGTGATTCAAGTGTTTCTATAAACTTTTCCAAGTCCTCATAGGTTGGTGATTCGACACTTAAACTGACGGTAAGCTTCTTTAGTCCATTTGTTGCGGCTGGTGCCGTTGGTTGATCGGCTGTAGCAGCAGCCTCTTGAGTAGTTGTACCAGACTGATCGGTTGTTGTTGCAGGTTCTTGAGTAGTTGTATTAGACTGGACAGTCGACGAACTTTCTGTTGGCGTCTCTGTTGTTACGATTGTAACATCTGCATCTTTTGAAAAGCTCATGGATGAAATAACACGATTAGAAACAGTTTCAGCTTTTTCTAAGTCCAAAATAAACTGCTCTAGTAACGGTTTAACAGGGACCTTCTTCTGCAACTCTCTTGTATCTTCTACAACCTTGGAAATATCATCAACCTTGTTTTGGGTAACCACTTCCATAAGTTTCTGTTCTGTCTCTAATGACTGTTGTTTTATACTTACATCAGATTTTAATGGAGTTAACTTAATGAACTGAGCAAACATTATGAGGAGTACTAACGATAGTATGCCGGCTAACAAAATGATTTTGTCAATTATGGAGAGATGGAGTTTCACGATGCTGTCACACCTTCCTCATTGCTTTTTGTTGTCAGTTCCTTAATTTTCACTATATTTAACTTAATTTCAAATTGCCCAATATACCTTGGTAGATACTGGTCATTTGAAACATCTTTATTTTCAATTCCGGTTGTCGATGCTTGGTTTTCATTTACTGCCTCAGCAGCACTATCTTCACCAGTTGTTTGTGCTGTAGTGTCTGAAGCTTCCTCTTTTTCTTCAATGGTAAGAGAATTTAAGGTTGGTTCTCCTACCCATTCGGATTCACCTAAGTTATCTAAGAAGTATGCTGCCTCACGGGCGCTATCAAACTGAACGGTAAGGATCACTGTACCTGCTTCAGCATAGGCAAAGGATTGAATAAACCCTCGTTCTGGTAACAGGGATGTTAAATGCTGCATAATTGGAATGGTTTGAATCGGATAGCTGTTTGCCCATTCTACAGCGCCTTTTAACAAGCTAATAGACATTTTCGTCCCATTCGTTTCTGCATTTTGTTGTTCTTTAACAGCAACTTCTTTTGTCATAGAAATTTGTTTATCAAAATTTTGTAATTCACTTTTAGTAGTCCTAATTTGCCAGAAATAAAAAGCACCAACAAGGCTAATAAGAGCCATTAGGACGATTAAAATAATAATATTAAATTTCCTTGGTTCCTTTTGCGGAAGGAGGTTAATTTCAACTAACATTATTGCACCTCTTTCAAGGCTAAACCTAAGGATATTAATAAGTTTGAAGGCACAGGAGCTTTTGCTTTTTCATCAGAAGATAGTGAAAGCATTTGGACTGGCACTTCAAACGTTCTAGCATTTCATCATAAATCGCTTTTAACATCGGATGGTCACCATTTACTAAAAACTTGGTAACATCCTGCTTTTCATTACTAAGCGAAAAACGGTAATAATCTACTAATTTATTGATTTCTTTAAAGATATCTTCAAATAGGATAACCAACTCTTCTGACGCACCCTTATAGGTAAACTCAACCAAGCCAGATATACCTTGGTTATACTCCCACTCTTCAATATTGAAAGGTAAGGAGAAATGACGCATGACCATTGGTACACTACCCTCAAATATACATAGATTGACACTTGTTAAATCAAACTGGACTGTGAAAAGGATGTCTTTATCATTACTGATATCCAAGTGATGATAAAGTCGATACAATGCAAGCGGCGAAATATCTGCAGCCACTGGATCTAGCTTTAGACTAGAGAATACTTCTGAGTATTCCATGACGAACTGCTCCGGTGCAGCAAATAATAGAATATCCTGTGTTTTACCATTGTTTTTAAGTAGATGGTAATCAAAAACTGGTTCTTCAAATGGCAAATGGATCGTTGAACCAAGTTCTAAATACAGATATCCCATAATTTCATCTTCCTGAATATCAGTTAGAATGGAGACTTTTCGAATAATAACAAGCGGATCTGGTACGCTGAAGCGGATCGAACGCCTTTGTATCTTCCATTCTTCAATGCATTGTTCAAGAATGTTGGCTAAGGAATCAATATCAACAATTTTTCCGTCGACAATAATACCTGGTGGTAAAAAACGTTCACTCCATTTTTGTGCAGTAGGGGGGTACTTTGTTTTAATTCTAAAAAACGAATCGAGTGGTCATTTAGTACCAAGTTGATTATTCTGTTTTTAGTTAAAAAAGGGAGAATCCCATATTTATTACCCCTTACTTATAATCCTTGATAAAGAAACTGTAAATATAAATTGATTAAATCCGATCCCCAATAATAGGCAGTCAATGTCCCAGCCGCAATAAATGGGCCAAAAGGAATAGGCTGCTTTCGCTTTACGATTTTGAAAATGAGTGCCAATCCACCAATGCCAGCACCGAACAATGTCGATAAAAAAAATGATAACAGTACGAGTTTAAACCCTAAAACAAATCCAAGTAGTGCATAGAGTTTTATATCGCCTCCGCCTATTCCACCTTTACTAACAAGCGCAATAATGAGCAAAAGGAGAAAGCCGGAACTAGCACCAATAATACTATCCCACCAAGGATTTAACGGCCAAATAATACGTTCCAATAAAAAAATCCCTGCAAACCATACTAAAATTTTATCAGGGATGAGCATATAGTTTATATCTGATACGATAATAATCATAAACAACGAAATTAGTGTTAGTGCTACTACTAGCTCTCCTGACCATCCAATAAAAAGTGGTGCAGTTGCAAATAATATTCCAGTAAGCAATTCAAAAATCGGATAAATAGGCGAAATCCGCGACTGACAACCGCGGCATTTCCCACTTTGAACTAAATATGAAATAACAGGAATCAGTTCATAAACTTTTAAGCGATGCCCACATGTGGGACAGGAAGAACCAGGGGCAACAATTGATTGTTTCATTGGAACCCTTAGACCTACAACATTGAGGAATGAACCAAATACAGCACCATAAATAATAAGGGCCAGTGTTAAATATAACATAACCTATTAGTTTACAGTGTCAATTTCTTCTAGAGATTTACCTGCCCCAGCTGTAGCAGTATCACCGAAATCGAGCGTAACACCATCTTTTGTACCTTGACCGGAGATAATTAATCCAGTTGCTGTAACTTTTACAGTATATTCATCAGTAGCAACAATAGTGGTAATACCATCAATATACTCAGGAGTTAATTCGTCTATAGTTATTGTGTCTCCTGTTGTAGTAGTATTTTCAGTTTGATACAATGACGCTGCATTTAGGATTAATTTCGCGTCAGCTCTAATTGCATCTTTCTTACTATTTGTAATAATATTACCAATACTAGGTATTGCAATTGCAGCAATAATCCCCAAAATTACAATAACTGCAAGTAATTCGATTAATTTCAAACCACGTTGATCCTTAAGTTTCTTTTTTAACATTTTAAACATTTTCACTCTCTCCTCAATGGTTCTATAAACCTAGTAATATTGTCTCTTGTATTATACTTTATTTTACAGGAATACCAAAAGTGAATTTTTTAGTAAAATATCGCCAGAGAAGTACAGGAAGATTTTAAAGTGAAATTATGAAACCTGTGAACTCTTTTATTCATATCACAGCGGATGAGAGCGAAAAAACTGTTGGGGATCTATCACTTACTATTAAAAGTGACATTATTACACCTATCATAAATGAGAAATCCAAAGTCACTTATTAATATACAAACTCAGTAGAATATAAAGAACGGTAGCCCCATATTTTGGGACTACCGTTCTTTATATTCTACTCATTTATGAGTATTACTTTACATATTCCGCAACCCGATTCCGCCCAGCCTTTTTGGCTCCAACATATAATGCTCTATCAGCATGTCGAATCAATGCAAGCGGGTCTTCTGCATCTTCAGGTGCAGTTGCAACCCCAATGGATGCTGTTATATTCACTTGGTGCTGTTTTTGATCTAATGATTGCTTTAGAATAAATGGCCAGTTGGCGATTGTTTGTCTGATCAATTCTGCCATCTGGAAGGCTTCTTCCTTCTCTTCTTCAGGCAGTAGAACTACAAATTCCTCGCCGCCATATCGGGCTACTGTACCTTGCGAACCTACAAGATTGCTTAATCTTGCTGCCAGTTCACAGAGAATTTCATTTCCACTTAGGTGCCCATATGTGTCATTTACACTCTTAAAATGGTCAATATCTAGAATAATTAACGATAAGACTTTACGTTCGAAGTGAAATAATTTATCGAATTCCTCCGTAAGTAATTTCTCAAAGTATCGATAATTATATAATTTCGTTAACGCACAGCGTTCGCTCTGAGTTTTTGTGAGTTCGTAATGCTTAGCATTTTCAATCGCCACTGCAAAGTAGGAACAAAGAATATCCACTATCATTAGCTGAGATTTTTCGTATGCTCTTTTTCGCTTCGAAGCGAGCATTAATACCCCAATGACTTTTTTATTTCTGACAATTGGAACGGCTAATACACTTTCTGCGTCATCAGGAAGATAGCCTTTAGAAAAGGGCTTCCAATCTTTTTTTGAATGATATAACAAACCTTTTCGCTTATCCCATACATACCCGCTAATGCCCTGATTTTTTTTGATTTTAGCTGTCTCAGTAGTAATTCCCGTACCACACTGAATGCGGCGGACTAGTTGAAGTTCGTTCTCACTGATGACATCAAAAATATAAGCGTAGTTAACTGGAAGCATTTCACTTAGTCTCTGAATAAAAAGGTCAATCACTCCATCAACCTCAAGACGCTCTGCCATCTGATGACCAATTTCAGCCGCTTTTTGTAAATATTCGTTGATTTTTTGACTTGAATAATAAAGCTTAAAAATGATCGATAAACTTGCAAATGGAACGGCGACAAATAATAAAGCTAATAAGCCTTGTTGGTTATAAAACATATATAGAACAAAGCCAAGCGGCAAGGTAATAAATGTCGTGATGGTCTCAACCATGAAATCCTTCCCAAAATAGGATTCCTTACTTTTATAAATAAAGTATAAATAGAAGGAGATAATCACCTGATTTAAAAAGTAATTTACGACTGCATATATAGCCGCAAGCGATATAGCATGCGGGTCATTTATTAGGCTGTGGCCAGTTTGACCCCCAAGTGAGTAGTACACAATACCGCTCACCAAAGATACAAGGAAAAACATAATCAAATTTAGCGGAATTCGGAAATATTGTTCCTTTTGAACGCGCAGCCTTAACAGTAACAAGACGACTGCAGCTTGGGCAAAAATCATTTCTATGAACAAGCCAAAACTTAAAAATGTCGCGAGTGAAACCCACTGAATTAAAAAGATAGGAGTATTGTTAATGACCATTGGCATAAATGCCACAACAGATGTTAATGTCAAAAAAGCTAATAAGTCCCACCATTGACCTGTGAAGTGAGGAGGGAATGTTTGATAGGTAAACCACATTCCTGCTGGAACGAACAGTAACCAGACAAGAAAGATTGCTTTTTTCATTTTCGGTTGAACTGCCATTCCACTCCCCCTCCCTACTTACATTATTTTGAAATTGAGATATACTCATTTTATCAAAAATACTTTAGCTTGTCATAGTGAAATGGTATTGTTTTTCAAAAATTCACTCAAATATGGTTTAGCTTCAGAGATGAAATATAAAGAACCTGTAACGACTAGAATGGAATCAGGCTGCAGGCTTTGGATACATTTGGCAAGATGTGAGTTCCAATTGTCCCCTATACTCTTATTTTTTGATTGACTTAATGAAAACAAATCAATCGCTTCTGCCGCACGAGGAAAATCAAACGATACAAAGGAGATTTCATCAGCAACTTGGTCCAATTGGGATATCATTTGGTCTAGCTTTTTATCCTTTAATGCAGCAAATACAATATGAATAGTATTGTTAGAATAACGATTTGAAAGTTCATGGACTAGTGCTGAAATTCCTTCATCATTATGAGCGCCGTCAATAATGACCAGTGGACTTGTAGACAGGATTTCAAACCTGCCTGGCCAATACGCCCTCTTAAGACCTGTCCTTATTGCATTTTCAGAGATTGAAAATTCTTCGTGCTCATTGATATATTGTGAAGCCATAACAGATAATGCCGCATTTTCTGTTTGGTGCTGGCCAATCATACTAATTTCTAATTGTTCAAATATATGATTAGCACTACTTAAAGTAAACACCTCGCCAGTTTCTTGTGAACTGTGTGAAGTGATGGAGAAATCCTGATTCAGTATAAAAAGTGGAGCATCCTTTTTATCTGCCTGTCCTGTTATTACCTTAATGGCATCTTGATTCTTTACAGCAGTGAAAACAGGAATCCGTTCTTTTATAATACCCG
>JAPSKD010000173.1 GCA_031177865.1 Bacillus sp. (in: firmicutes)
ACATCTTTAATAATCTCTTTTGTTTTTGAATACCCGAAATGAATATTTTTTAGCTCTAAAAGTACATCATTTTTTTGTTTTTTCTCGGCATATCCCACTGACTCATACCATGCATGAAGCTTCGTTTTATTGACTTCAATGTTTAATGTCTTTAAACTTTTAGGCTTCAGCATTGGAGTGATCGTACATCCTGCATATCTCAAAGCTGTCAGATAGAGCGGTTCACGGATGCCGGTATCTATAAGCAGATTTGAGCTTAATAATTCATTAGGTGTCAAATCCGCTAATATGCAACCCTCATCTATAATTACAATACGATCTATCTCACCAAGCAGCACATCTTCCAATCGATGCTCTATAATGATCGTTGTCTTTCCAGTTTGCTTATGAATACGGTCGATAAGTTCAATCGCCGTTTTCCCTGTTGCAGGGTCCAAATTTGCCAAGGGTTCATCAAATAGAAGAATATTTACATTATCATCAATCATACTTCCTGCAAGAGTGACCCTTTGCTTTTGGCCTCCAGAAAGGTCCTGTGGAGTTGAATCCAAATGTTCTGTCATATCTACTAGTTCAGCAACCCGGTTCACTGATTCAAATAGCTCTTCTTGTGGAACAAACTGATTCTCAAGTTTAAACGCAATATCCTCTGCTGCGGTTAAACCGATGAATTGAGCATCAGGATCCTGTAACACCGTACCAACCATTGAAGATAGCTTAAAAATACTTTCGTCTTTCGTTTCTTTTCCAAAAATCTTTAAACTCCCTGTAATTTCACCAGGATAATAAAAGGGAACCAATCCATTTAAACAATGTCCTAATGTACTTTTTCCAGACCCTGATGGTCCTATAATTAGAATCTTTTCTCCTTCATAAATAGTCAAATTAATACCACTTAGTGTTGGAGAGGACTGTGCCCGGTAGTGGAAACTAAAATTAGTAAATTCAATAACTGGTTTTCTCATATTCAACTTCCTTCTGTTTGTTAGACTAATAAAAAATGCCGATGATGGGAAATCACCGACATTCACTTCTTACAATTCTCGAGTCAAGCTGCCTTTTTTAGGTCGCGTTCTGGTATATGCTATTGCTAGCAGCGTTCCTAAAAGACCAACGGTTACTATATTAGCCGCACCCGCTACAAGGCCTTGGATGTATACTTTATTGGCTGGTTCTGCATATATGAGGATATCTAAAGTAGGAGCAATTAAAAACCATGCAATTGCGTTTGTAATAACTTGAATGATATTAAAAGAAATAATAGCTTTTCCACCAAATTCCCCATCCCGAAGCTTGATCCGTGATGCTGCTAATCCTATTAGTAATCCTACGACTCCTGAAGCGATAATCCAGCTAAACCAGGGTGCTCCATAAAAAACAGCGTCCTTAATCGTATGACCAATTAATCCAATAAGCAATCCAGCGACAGGACCGTACAGTAATGACATTAGGGCTAGGAACGCATACGATGTTTCTACGTTTGTATTTGGTATGCCTGTTGGAATCGAACCAAACCTGCTTAAAATTATAAACACCGCAGCACCAATACCGATTGCGACAACTGTTTTAATCGATAGCACTTTTGAATTCATAGTAAGCCTCCCCTTTTTTAGTAATATATGGTTGAAATATATTTCATATTCAGTTTATTTTAGAGTCAAATAAATTATTATCGCACTTTTATACCATTTTCCAGCTATCTATAGCTCTTTCACTTTTTAAATCTAATTCTATTAATATATACCAGTTTCTAGGGTCCCCTTATCTGCATTTGTCGTTTCAGTGATGTAATATACTGTTCACTCCCCTAGGATTCGTTTACAATGGAAACATCAACCAAAAAGGAGGCAATTTACATGAAAAACATTATGAATCAAACCGTACAAACATATAAGGGTGGAACACTTTCTTAAATGTAAACGGTGTACTCCCTTATATGTGTTTATTTAAAAAACACAAAAAAGGGGTAACTCATGCATTTTCCAGTAAAAAAATTTATCTCATATTATAAACCGTATTTAAAGTTGTTTCTTTCGATTTTGTCGTGCGCCTTTATCGTATCTACTGTGACTTTGGTGTATCCATTGCTCGTTCGGTACATTACGAAAGATGTACTAGAAGGAGACTTGTCCACTGCGTTAAGTGATGTGTATTGGATTGGCGGGCTGATGCTGGTTTTAGTCGCAATCCAGAATATTGGGAACTACTTTGTGGATTACAGAGGTCATGAAGTCGGTGCTCGAATGGAAAGTGATTTACGCAGCGAGTTGTTCGCACACATGCAAAAGCTGTCCTTTAGCTTTTATGATAAGGAAAAGACAGGTCAGCTTATGTCTCGAATAACGAATGACCTGCTTCTGCTTTCCGAGCTATACCATCATGGCCCGGAAGACTACGTCAAATATCTCGTCCGCTTTATTGGTGCATTTGTCATATTGTTCTTTATTAATGCACCATTAACCATCGCCGTATTTTGCTTTTTTCCTTTCTTAGGGATTTTTGCTTTGTATTTTAATAAGATGCTGAACAAGGCATTAAGAGGGAACAAAGAGCGCATTGCGGACGTAAATGCACAGGTGGAAGATAGTCTATCGGGAATCCGCGTAGTAAAATCGTTCGCCAACGAGCACATTGAGATTGAAAAGTTTATCCGCGAAAATAATCGTTTCCTCGACAGCCGAAAAAACACGTATAAGGCTGAAGCACTGTTATACAATAGTTTTGAAACGATCCTCCAATTGATTACTATAACAGTGATCATTTTTGGCAGTGCCAATATCGTCAACCACACGTTAGATTTAGCGGATTTGATTACTTTTTTACTGTATATCAGCTTTATGATTGAGCCAATTCAACGATTGACTCATATGAGCACGCAGTTTCAAGAAGGAATCACTGGCTTCCAGCGCTTCATGGAAATCATGAACCTGAAGCCGTCAATTGAAAGTAAACCAAATGCCATGATCCTGCATGAGGTACAAGGTGAAATTGAGTTCAATCATGTTTCCTTCCGTTACGAAGACCATTTGGACAATGTCTTCGTAAATCTCTCGCTTCGTATACAACCTGGAGAGTACGTTGCGTTAGTTGGTCCGTCTGGTGCGGGAAAAACTACACTATGCTCGCTCATCCCTCGCTTTTACGATGTGACATGTGGGGCCGTGTTACTAGATGGGATCAATGTCCGTGATATCAACCTTCAGTCATTAAGAAAAACAATAGGTGTTGTGCAGCAAGATGTTTACCTTTTTGCGGGAACGGTGCTGGAAAATATCCGCTATGGTAATCCAGCAGCGAGTGAGGAAGAAATTATTGCGGCAGCCAAGAACGCCAATGCCCATGACTTTATCATGAGCTTGCCAAACGGCTACCACTCCGAGATTGGCCAACGAGGTGTTAAACTGTCTGGTGGTCAAAAGCAGCGGCTAAGTATTGCACGAGTATTCTTAAAGAATCCACCCGTTCTCATTTTTGATGAGGCAACGAGCGCACTAGATAACGAGAGTGAGAGCATCATTAAGGAATCACTAGAATTGTTAGCAAAAGGACGGACCACCATCGTCATTGCCCACCGCCTTTCCACGATTCGCAATGCAGGGCGGATTATCGTATTAACGAAGGATGGTATTGTGGAACAAGGTACGCACGATACATTACTTGTACAGAATGGAGCGTATGCACACCTGTATTCCAAGCAATTTGAATTACAAGTATAAAAAAAAGCTCTCTCCGTACGAAAGGAGGGTTAGCTATATTAAAGGTGACTTAAGAAATCCGGCTCATTAATTGGGCCGGAGTTTTTCAAGTTTAGCTTACCTTTTGATTTATTAATTGCATAATACTGCAGATAAAAAACATTAGAATAAAGGTACTAATAAATGTGTGCATCCATGTCCATGAATGGTATTCAATTAAATCGGTATATCTTTCAAATAGAACCTGGAATGACTGTTAAAGCAGAGGTGAACAATATACAATATAGAAAAATGCCTTTAAAGCTGGAATGATACGTCTTTTGATATAAGTAAATACAAACAACGGGAAAGAGAAGATATTCATACAGAAGGCTCGAAGTGAAATAGTTATCTAAAAACCTTATTGGATATTCAAGCATGTTTTCTTCTACAACAAGAACGCCAATAAACGTTGAAAGATAAGCATTCAATAAAAAAATTAAAATCGAGTCTTTGATGAAGGGCTTTCTTAAACTAAATATTAATAGGGTAATTCCAACTAGTAATAATGCCCACAAAATGATTCTTTCCATAGAAAAATCCGCCTTCTAGTGTTAATTTCTCCTTTTAGTATGACCAAATCTACAAATACATCTCAGTATTCAACAAAATTTGAGCAGCATCCCCTAATTAAACGTTTGATTAGATTCGGTATGATTCTTTCACATAGCAGCTTTTTATCTCAAAAGCATGGAGAAAATTGTCAATAATTAAACAACCAAAACAGCCCCATCTCGATTGAGAGGGGCTTTAAAAGTTTTATTTTGTGTTCATTAAGCAGTGAGTTCACGAATCGTATCAAGCGAGCGATTTAAGAAATCTTGCAACTTCTGTAGGAATGACTGCCCCTCTTCCGATTCCAAAAATGTCGAAATTTTTTCTGCGGTCACACTTAATTGTTCTTTTACTTGATTCCAATCAATATCCATCGCCTTCAGTTGGTTGAAGAAGTCTACTAACATATCTAACTCTGCATCTGTTAATGTAATCCCCAGCTCTGCTGCCACTTGTTCAATTAACGCACGCAAGTCAGCTTCTGTTTTCGGTTCATTCTTGGCGATTTCATCCTTGACCTTTCCCATGAGAGAAGCAGCATTGTCCGCTCCAATCGAGTCACCAAGCTGTGCGGTTTTTACCATTTCTTCATTCGCCATTTTTTTGATTTCTTCCGGAATTTCTTTATTCGTTGTTGCCTCATACGCTTTCATAATGCCTGTCAAAGCAGCTGTACCTGATACCTCAAACGGGGCGGAAATCTGTATGGTTGCATCCTTTACACCGGCTGTAGTCAAGGCATTGATATACATTTCATCCGTAACCCATGTAATATTGTTTGTCTGAACCTCTAAACCAGAATCCTTCGCACCCATCGTAATACTCGCTGATGAAATCGCACGGGAACCAATTTGTGACTTAGGAATAAACTCCCCTAAATAATCATGCTCTTCTTTATTGGATACTTTAATCATTTGTGCGTTATCTGGTACCTTTAACTCTACTAACATATCATTTTTTTGCTGTTCGGTTAGGTTTTCACCTAATGAAACAATGACATCTCCTTCTACTGCATCTGCAAAGCTCATAGAAGGAATAGAGAGAAGCGTTGTTATCGCAAGCAACATTGCAAGTATTTTTCGTTTCATAAAAAGACCTCCTATTATACATGTAATCATTCAAAAAAGAATGGTTCATGTTTAGCCAATAGATCAAATTGGCTTTGCATTATCTTAACATAGGGGTTTGGGATTTCATTATAAGAATGGATAACATTTATGCTAATTCTATTAAGATTCTTTCAAGTTAGATAAAAAAGTTACAATTTAGTTAAACCACAATATAGTTTACTAAATATGTCTATTAAATTGCGCTCAACTGGAACGTTAGTTCGATAAAAACACAACTATAGTAACTGTTTAAATAGATTCTGAATTGTTAAACTATTAGCAACTCCCTAGAATACACAGAAAACTAATTCTGTCAGGAGGGATACAAATGGAGAAAAGATTACGTTTAATTCCGTATCAAGTGAATGAAGTCGTGGAAGTGGTATCTGAGGTGCCTGAAGGTATTAAGATGATTGGGGCTCCAAAAATCTGGGAGAAATCGAAAGGTAAAGGAATCACGGTGGCAATACTGGACACAGGCTGCGATATAACCCATCCAGATTTGAGTGAACGGATTATCGGCGGACGGAATTTTACAGATGATGATAATGGGAACCCTGACTTATACACTGACTATAATGGTCATGGAACGCATGTGGCTGGTACAATTGCTGCCGTCCAAAACCATAACGGAGTCATTGGGGTTGCACCTGAAGCAGGCTTACTGATTTTAAAGGTGCTTGATAAAAATGGATCAGGACAATATGACTGGATTATAAATGGAATTAACTATGCAGTTGAACAAAAGGTGGCTATCATCTCCATGAGCCTTGGCGGTCCTGAGGATGTACCTGAATTGCATCAAGCAATTCAAAACGCAATCGCTAATCAAATTCTAGTCGTTTGTGCTGCTGGAAACGAGGGAGATGGACAGGAGTCCTCAGATGAATTCTCCTATCCTGGTTCCTACAATGAAGTGATCAGTGTCGGAGCCATTAATCTACAACGCCGCTCATCTGAATTTTCAAATTCGAATAATGAAGTCGACTTAGTGGCTCCTGGTGAAGAAATCCTTTCAACGTATATAAACGGAAAATATGCTAGGCTCAGCGGAACTTCAATGGCAACACCGCATATATCCGGTGCACTTGCCCTCATAAAAGATGTAGCCAACAAAAACTTTGAGCGTATTCTGACAGAGCCTGAGCTATATGCACAATTAATTAAGAGAACAGTTCCTCTAGGAAACTCTCCAAAACTCGAAGGCAACGGATTGCTGTACTTAACAGTAGAGGACTACTTATCGGATGTGTTCAACGAAAAAATATCAGCCCAAGTGTTAAAAATATAATGAAATAGGTCTTTCAAGAATAATAGATTGAACAAAGGGCAGCCATTCGGCTGCCTTTTGATTTTTATACTTGGTCAGAGTAGTCTGTCATAATAGGTATAATTAATTATTTTAATTTTCAAAATTTTAAAATAAAATATTGGTATAATATAGAAAAGGTGGCGATAAAAATGAAAGCGTTTAAATCAATTGTAATCTGGGGATTAATTGCAGCACTTGGGGCAGCAGGATTTGCAGTAATGGCGTTAAATAGCGGCGAGAGCATTAATGCAATTTGGCTCTTGACAGCAGCTGTTTGTGTTTATGCAATTTCCTACCGTTTTTACAGCAAGTTTATTGCGAATAAAGTGTTCTCGTTGGATGACAAACGTAAAACGCCTGCAGAAATACATAACGATGGAAAAGACTATGTGCCGACAAATAAATGGGTGCTATTTGGACATCACTTTGCGGCCATTGCCGGTGCTGGACCATTAGTGGGTCCAATTCTTGCAGCGCAAATGGGCTATTTACCTGGTACACTGTGGATTGTAGTCGGAGTTGTTTTAGCTGGGGCTGTTCAGGACTTTATTATTCTTTTTGGTTCTATGCGCCGAAATGGCAAGTCACTCGGTGAAATGATTAAGGACGAAATGGGACGTATAACAGGTCTTATTTCAATGATTGGTATTTTAGGAATTATGGTTATTTTATTAGCTGTTTTAGCATTGGTAGTTGTGAAAGCATTAGTAGGAAGTCCGTGGGGAATGTTTACAATCGCGGCTACCATTCCAATTGCGATATTTATGGGAATTTACATGCGTTATATTCGTCCAGGGCGTGTTGGAGAAGCTTCCCTCATAGGAATTGTATTATTACTTCTTTCACTAATCTTCGGACAAACAGTTGCGGAAAATCCAACGTTAGCAGCGATGTTTACCTTTAAAGGTGAAACGATAGCTATCATGATGATTATTTATGGCTTTGTTGCATCTGTCTTACCTGTTTGGCTTCTTCTTGCACCACGTGATTATTTGAGTACGTTTTTAAAGGTAGGGACTATCTTTGGACTAGCAATAGGAATCATTATTGTTGCACCGAATCTTGAAATGCCTGGTGTTACAAAATTCATTGATGGTACAGGCCCAGTCTTTGCAGGAAATCTCTTCCCATTCTTATTTATTACAATTGCCTGTGGATCTGTTTCGGGGTTCCATGCTTTGGTTTCCTCGGGTACAACACCTAAAATGATTGAACGTGAGTCACACGCCCGTCCAATCGGTTACGGAGCAATGCTTACAGAATCTTTTGTTGCTGTCATGGCAATGATTGCTGCCTGTGTATTGACACCTGGTATTTATTTTGCCATTAACAGTCCACCTGCCTTAATTGGTACGGATGTTGTCCAAGCTGCCACTACCGTTTCCAGCTGGGGCTTTACGATAACTCCTGATGATTTAAAAACACTCGCAACTGACGTTGGTGAGCAAACCATTCTTTCAAGAACTGGCGGTGCACCCACGCTTGCAATTGGTATGGCTGTCATATTTTCGAATGTAATTGGTGGAAAGGCGTTAATGGCATTTTGGTACCATTTCGCCATACTATTTGAAGCACTGTTCATTTTAACTACGATTGACGCCGGAACACGTGTTGGCCGATTTATGATTCAAGATATAATTGGTACTGCTTATAAGCCGTTTGCTAGAACGGATGCTTTAATTCCAAATATTATTGCAACTGCGCTATGCGTCCTTTTTTGGGGTTACTTCTTATATCAAGGTGTTATTGACCCGCTTGGAGGGATAAATACACTATGGCCTCTGTTCGGTATTGCAAACCAAATGTTGGCTGCTATTGCCCTACTGCTCGGTACAACGATTCTCTATAAAATGGGAAAAAAAGCGTATGTTTGGGTAACACTTCTTCCGACAACATGGCTGCTCATTGTTACTTTGACTGCAGGCTGGCAAAAATTATTTCATGAAAATCCAAAAATCAGTTTCCTTGCCCATGCTAAAATTTTTAAAGAGGCATTTAACAATGGAAAAGTACTAGCACCTGCAACATCACCGGCACAAATGAAACAAGTTCTTATAAATGATTATGTTGATGCCACGCTATGTGCGATTTTTATGGCGGTTGTCATTGTAGTATTAATTTCTGCGATTAAGATTTGGTTTAAAATTATTAAAAACCACAAATTACCATTACATGAGACACCACCAGTGCCTCGTAACGGAGGAGATTTGAAAAATTATGCTTAACAAATTAAAAGAAATCCTTTCATACAGAAAGCAATTCCTCAGTCTTCTTGTCGGCGTTCCTAGCTATGAAACATATGTCGAGCATATGAAAAAGCACCATCCAAACGATTCTGTGAAATCTAGAAAAGAATTTTTCTGTGAAGCACAGGAATCCCGTTACAACGCCAAAGGCGGTAAAGTTTCAAGATGCTGTTAACGAAAAAAGAACAAAGATAGTAAAATAACAGATCCATTGAAAAAAGAAGTGCAGGAATCGCACTTCTTTTTTCTCTTACCTGCTTCTATTTGTTTTTTAAGATTACTTAAGCAACGACCAGTGTATTTGGCTAATCTCTTCACACCCGTATGGTGTCCAGTCCCTAAAAATCAAGAGGGTGCTTTGTTCTACTGTCTACTTGACTTCCCGTATATCCATAATTCTTGGAAGAATGAGACTCTTTTTATAAATTTTTAAAAATCGTCATTTGAATGGTTTTCGTAGCTTTGCCAATGGCACCGCCATCATTTTTAAAGATAGTGGATTTGTTTTCGTCTGATGGCTCGATGTGGATGGCCAATTTGTTTTCTCCTTCTTTTAACACAATATTATAGGAGAAGGTCATGTCGTCTTTTATTGTTACTGGCTCGCCATTAATAGTGAGAACTCCATCTTTAATGGCGTTCCCCTGAAGGGTGATGCTGTCCGCTGTGACGGATTGCCCATCCGTATGAGAAGTCACGACCACTGGCATATCAATCCAACGGAGGATTTTATCTTGAACCACCATTTGGTTACCGCCTTGATTGGTTACGATTATAGAAAGGTCAGTTCCCGTTGCTCCGTAACCATAGTAACTTACGTCATCATCATTTGGGTTCAATGGAGTGTGATCTGCTAAACCTTCTTGCTCCCAAGAGCCATTTTTGACGTATTTGTAAGTAAGCACTTCCCCTTCCTGTGCTTCGATTGTATACTCATAATCATTTGTGACTGCGCCGCCGCGTGTCATTTCCCACGCGCCCGTATTCCAGCCATTTTTCGTTCCTGGCATTGTAATGTTGATTCCCTGTGGAGTGTACGCTGGTGCGTTGACTTTAAAGGTCACCTTAACGGTTATAAGTTCAGGCGTCACGGCAACAGCGTTTGATGTAACGACATTCCCAGCCTGATCATACACGTGGACTTCGTAGGAATACAGCTTTCCATTCGAGACATTGATATCTTTGTAGGATTGCTTGGTTGGATCAAACAACATATCGATGATTGCACCATCGCGGACTAAGGCAATCATATAGGGATCGTTCACACCTTCCAGCTTCCATGAAAGATTGACCTGTCCCGATTCCTGCTCTGGCTGATCTAACGTTACTTTATCAGCCGGATCAATCGTATCTTCCCCTTTTGTAAAACGTGCCTCCTGTGTTTCACTCGTGATCCAGTTTCGGCCAAGGTCGGTTGAAAAAGCAAAGCGATATTCATAGTTACCTTCTTTTAATGGTAAGAAATTTCCACTAAAGGCATTTATGGTTTCCTGTTGATTGATATAGG
>JAPSKD010000174.1 GCA_031177865.1 Bacillus sp. (in: firmicutes)
AGCAGGAAGTACGGGAAATTGCCGAGAATTCACAAGCCACTATTATTCCGTTTTCAACTAAGAGGGTCCTAAATGAAGGGGCTTATATTCGTGAAGGTTGGATTTGTTTTAATGGTGAAAAAATTATAAAAGTCGATGAAATAGCTCTTCCTGGAGTCCATAATCTTGAAAATATCCTATCAGCAATGGCTGCTGCAAAATTAACTGGTGTGAGCAATGAAGCCATTCACACTGTTCTTAGAACATTCACTGGGGTTAAACACCGCCTTCAGTATGTTACAGAAATTGCTGAGAGAAAGTTTTATAACGATTCAAAGGCAACGAATATTTTAGCTACGATAAATGCATTACAGGCATTTAAGGCTCCAATTATTCTATTAGCTGGAGGACTCGATCGTGGAAATGAATTTGATGAATTACTGCCTTATTTGAAAAATGTAAAAGCGCTAATAACCTTCGGTCAAACCTCACCGAAAATTAAGCGTGTTGGAATGGAAGCAGGAATAAAACAAATTAACACTGTCGATAATGTTGAAAAGGCCGTGCCGGTTGCTTTTGAATACTCAGAACCAGGCGACGTTATTTTGTTATCTCCTGCATGTGCAAGCTGGGATCAATATAAAACTTTTGAAGTCAGGGGAGACATTTTTATCGAAGCGGTGCATAAGCTTAAGTAAGGGCAGCTTGTCCAACGAATAGCGGAAGCTCCTAGTCGCTGGAGCTGGACAACTATCGATGCCTTAAAACTTGCTACTCGAGGTGTTAGGTGTGCCGACAAAAAGAACAACTCCTGATTTTATATTATTAATTGTTACATTTACGTTATTAGCAGTAGGACTTATTATGGTTTATAGTGCGAGTGCAGTTTGGGCGGAGTATAAATTCGATGACTCCTTCTTCTTCGCAAAAAGACAAACACTTTTTGCGGGAGTTGGGATTGCAGCCATGTTTTTTATTATGAATATTAAGTATTGGACTTGGAGAGAGTGGTCAAAGGTCATCTTAATAACCTGCTTTGTATTACTCCTCCTGGTACTTATCCCAGGGGTCGGTAATGTGAGGAATGGATCGCGAAGCTGGATTGGTGTAGGAGCCTTTTCGATTCAGCCATCAGAGTTTATGAAGCTCGCCATGATCGCCTTTTTAGCTAAGTTTCTCTCTGAGAGGCAGAAATTAATAACCTCTTTTCGAAAAGGTCTGGTCCCTTCATTAGGTATTGCTTTTGTAGCTTTTGCTCTTATTATGCTTCAGCCTGATTTAGGTACAGGAACCGTAATGATTGGAACCTGTGTGGTCATGATCTTTATTGCAGGGGCTCGGGTAGGGCATTTTGCTTTATTGGGTTTAGTAGGTCTAGCAGGATTTGTTGGTTTGGTTGCTTCAGCGCCATATAGAATGAAAAGGATAACTTCATTCTTAGACCCTTGGCAGGACCCGTTAGGCAGTGGATTCCAAATTATTCAATCGCTTTATGCGATTGGTCCTGGTGGACTATTTGGTCTAGGTCTCGGTGAAAGCAGGCAGAAGTTCTTTTACTTACCGGAACCGCAAACCGATTTTATTTTTGCAATTTTGTCTGAAGAGCTAGGCTTTATTGGAGGATCCTTTATCATTCTTTTATTCGCATTGTTGTTATGGAGGGGAATACGTATTGCCCTTGGTGCACCGGATTTATATGGCAGCTTTTTGGCGGTTGGTATTATTTCAATGGTTGCCATTCAAGTAATGATAAACATCGGTGTTGTCACCGGTTTAATGCCTGTTACGGGAATCACTCTGCCGTTCTTAAGTTATGGCGGCTCTTCTCTAACATTGATGTTGATGGCAATAGGTGTCCTTTTAAATATTAGCCGTTATTCTCGATACTAACTTACCCTGTTTTTTAGGCAGGGTTCTTTTTATTTATTTCTTCCTTAGTTTACAATTAGATAACATTCTTTTTTCAATCCTTAACTTCTGTTAATTTTATAGTAAGATAGGATAAGGAATTAGCTTAAAGCATTTTTTAATTTGGGGTGGACATATGAAAATAGTAGTAAGCGGCGGAGGGACTGGAGGACATATTTATCCAGCTCTTGCTCTCATAAGGGAAATACAAAAAGAAAACAAAAATGCTGAGTTTTTATACATAGGGACAAAGAACGGCTTGGAAAGCACAATCGTTCCTCGGGAGAAGATATCCTTTAAATCGATTCATATTACTGGATTCAAAAGAAAATTATCCTTAGATAATATCAAAACCGTTTTAAGATTTTTAAAAGGTGCTAGGGACAGTAAAAAAATGTTAAAAGAATTCAAACCTGATATTGTAATTGGAACAGGTGGTTATGTCTGTGGTCCCGTTGTGTATGCAGCCGCAAAATTAAATATCCCAACAATCGTCCATGAGCAGAATAGTGTACCAGGGCTGACAAACAAATTTTTAAGCAGATACGTAAACAAAGTTGCCATTTGTTTCGAAGAGGCAAAGGAATATTTTCCAAAGGATAAAGTGGTGTTTACGGGAAACCCTCGAGCGTCGGAAGTAAATGGAAAAGATGGAATCAGAGGAAGATTATCTGCGGGATTGAGTACGACTATGCCGGCGGTACTCATTTTTGGAGGAAGCCGTGGTGCGAGACCGATAAATGATGCGGTTGTTAAGGCGCTATCTGAATTTGGAGAAAAACCTTATCAAATACTATATGTTACAGGTGATGTTCATTTTAAAGATATACAAAACGAAGTAGAGCTCGTGGGGAATCCTAAAAATGTGGTCATAAAGCCCTTTATTCATAACATGCCGGAGGTTTTATCAGGTATCGATTTAGTTGTCTCACGAGCTGGCGCAACAACGCTTGCTGAGATAACATCATTAGGAATTCCAAGTATTCTTGTCCCAAGTCCATATGTGACAAATAACCATCAAGAAAAAAATGCTCGATCATTGAGTGATCACGGTGCAGCAGAATTACTTCTCGAAAAAGATTTAAATAACAAAAGTCTCATTCAGCAAATAGACAAAATTTTGTTAGATAATGAGTATTTAAAGTCAATGAAAATGAAAGCAAAAAAATTAGGGGTACCTGACTCTGCTGAGAGACTTTATAAACTTATGAAACAGCTAGTACAAGAAAAACAAAAGTAGCCCAAACAGGTTTTTAGCATAAACTAAAACTATACGTTTGTTTTGAAAGATAGGGTGATAGGAATGGACGGATTATTTACAGAAATTCAAGATTTAAATATTGGCAAAGTGAAGAGAAATGAACGGCTATCCCAGCATACGACCATGAAAATTGGAGGTCCTGCTGACATTTTTATTGAGCCATCTTCTTTGGAAAATATCCAAAAAGTAATGACTTTTCTTAAGGAGCGGCATATCCCATGGAGGGCAATTGGCAGAGGTTCGAATTTACTCGTTTCCGATAAAGGGATTGAGGGTATAGTAATTAAATTAGGTTCCGGATTAGACCATCTAACCATAAATGATTCTACGATAACAGTAGGTGGCGGCCATTCTTTAGTAAGCTTATCTACCTTGATATCAAAAAAGGGATTATCAGGACTTGAATTTGCCAGCGGTATCCCTGGGTCTGTCGGCGGAGCGGTATATATGAATGCAGGAGCACATGGTTCAGATATTAGTAAGATTTTAACCAAGGCCCACATTTTGCTTGAAGACGGATCCATGGAATGGATATCTAACGATGATATGGAGTTCACTTACCGGACGTCACTCCTTCAAAAGAAGCGACCTGGTATTGTATTAGAAGCAGAATTCCAACTCAAAAAAGGTGATAGGACTGCGATTGTTTCACAAATGCAAAAAAACAAAGATTACCGTAAAGAAACGCAGCCATGGAATTTCCCATGTGCTGGAAGTATTTTTCGAAATCCACTGCCAAATTATGCAGGAAAACTTATAGAAGACGCGGGATTGAAAGGGTACCAATTGGGCGGTGCAAAAATATCAGAAATGCATGGGAATTTTATTGTTAATGCTGGTAATGCCACAGCTAAGGATGTTCTAGATTTAATTCAACATATTAAAGATACGATACTACATTTATATGGAATTAAAATGGAAACTGAGGTAGAAATTATTGGGCGTGTGTAAAAAGAAATAGTCGTACCAATTACAAATTTTGTGATATAATTACACATTATAAATATGGAAAAAAACTGAGAAAATGAATGACGGCATGATTTTTCGTGCCGTTGTTTTCGCTTTTTAGGCTCTTAAAAAGCGGGTAGTATTTAATAGGTTTTCTTTTTGGACATGCTAAGCGTTATTCTTAATGGAGGGAAGTGTATGGATAAAGGTAAGATTGTCGCTCTTGAGGATCGAATTCCAAAGCTTAAAGAGCAAAGACGGCGTAAAGCTAACAGAAGGCTTATTATCCTTCTATTTTTGTTCTTTACTATGATTGCCGTTGTCGCATATGTACAGTCACCATTAAGTCATGTAAAAAAGATTACTATTAAAGGAAATGAATTGCTGTCAACAGATGAGATCATTGAAATAACGAAGATATCTAAAGATACAAACATTTGGAGTGTAAAAAAGGATACGATTTCGTTAACTCTCCAAAAAATGAATGTTATTAAACTAGCAAAAGTGACCATCAAGTGGCCAAACACGGTAATAATTGAGATCGAAGAACGTAATAAAATTGCGTATTTAGAGTCAGATGACTCCTATTTCCCTGTAATGGAAAACGGAAAAGTCCTTAAGGATAGGGAAGTTACTCAATTACCTGTTAATGCACCAATCCTTTTTAAATTTAAAGAGGGTGCAATCCTTAAAGAAATGGTTACGGCATTGGATGAACTTCCGGTTGAGGTTCTGAATGCTATCTCTGAAATTCACTATACTCCGAAAGAAACGGACCAGTATCATATTTCATTATTTATGAATGATGGTTTTGAAGTAAGTGCGACACTACGAAGCTTTTCAGAAAAAATGGTACATTATCCTTCAATCATAAGCCAATTAGATCCGAGCATTAAGGGGGTTATCGATTTAGAGGTAGGTTCCTATTTTAAGGCCTTTGAATTGGAAGCGGACGAATCGGAGGAATCTGAAATTGAAAATGATAAAGGTGAAGGGTAAGCATGTTGTTTTATCCCTAGTATGCCTTGTTCTTGGGTTTATGATTGCATTTTCTTATCATTTTACCCAAAAAGAATTAAATAAAAAAGACACAAATTTAACAAGTGAACAATGGGAAAAAACGATTGATCTTAGAAATCAACTTATTGAATTAGAGGAACTAAATCGAAAGTTACAAAAGGAATTAAACCAAAAGCAGGATAAGGTTCTAGAGAACGAAAAAGACCTTTCAAAAGAAGCTGAAGTTTATTCAACTCTTGCTGAAGACGCAGAAAAATACCGGATGTTCTTAGGAAAGGTTAAGGTTAAGGGACAAGGGGTAAGCGTCCAGCTTTCAGATGGTGCTTACGACCCGCGCGAAGAAAATATTAATAACTATTTAGTACATGAACACCATGTATTTAAAGTTATTAATGAGCTTTACATATCAGGTGCAGCAGCCATTGCGATTAATGGTCAGAGATTAACAAGCCATTCTTATATTATTTGTAATGGACCGGTAATTACGGTAGATGGCATTCAACACCCAGCACCATTTGTGATTACTGCAATTGGTGACCCTGACGTTTTAACTGCTGCCTTGAACCTTACCGGTGGAGTGAGAGATCAACTCGTTAACGATAATATTGTATTTACATTAGAAGAAAAGAGCGAAATCATCCTAAATCCAATTTTAGGACAGTCATAAGTAATTTAAATATGTCCACGTGAAGATCAAAATAAAAGGTTAGGTGAAAAAAGTGGACAAGCTAAAAAAAGATTTTAGTTTTATTGCTATATCTGCAGTGATAGGTTTTATGATTGCCATCCAATTTCAAACAGTAAAAAAACCTGTTGAACGTGATACTCGTGATTTATGGGAGCTTCGTGAGGCTATACTCCAAGAGAAAGAATTACAGTCTGAGTTATTAACTGAAATTCGCTCAATTGAAGAAAAATTACTGGCCTATGAATCGAAGCAAAAGCAGAGTAAGGAACAGGTACTACGTGATACTATTCAAGAATTGAAGAACGAGGCAGGAATGACTAACGTAACAGCTCCTGGATTAATATTGCTCATTGAACCAATAATGGAGGAAATTCAAATTGGGGCAGAAATTTCAAAGGCTGTGTCACCTGAACTTCTAAAAAGATTAATAAATGAATTGAATATGTATGACGCTAAATTTGTATCTGTAGATGGTCAGCGAATTATTAATACAACTGTCATTAGGGATATCAACAATGAAACAAAAATTGATGGGCATGCAATGTCAAGCCTGCCGATTGAGATTAAGGTAGGCGTTGATAATATAGAAACTGCTGAAAAATTATATAATCAAATGAAAGTATCGAAGGCTACGGAAGAGTTCTTCATCGAAAACCTAAAATTAACTATTTCGGAGCCAAATCCTGAAATTACCATTCCCGCATATATTAATCCTATCCGGATTCGATATTTAGAGTCATTGACGGCGAATGAAGGAGGGAATACATAATGTGGCTTCCGTTATTGGGATTAATAGTCGGAATCCTTCTTGGATTATTAACAGATATTAGGATTCCTGAAGAGTATTCAAATTATCTGTCTATTGCAGTTTTGGCAGCTCTAGATACATTATTCGGCGGTATAAGGGCGCACTTGCAAAATATTTACGATGAAAAAGTATTCGTTTCTGGATTCTTTTTTAATATTTTACTTGCCGCAAGTTTAGCTTTTCTAGGCGTTCATCTTGGTGTAGACTTGTATTTAGCAGCTGTTTTTGCCTTTGGTGTCCGCTTATTTCAAAATATTGCAGTAATTAGGCGAATATTATTGACAAAATGGTCAACAAACAAAGAAAAATTAGAAAAAAATTGATTTTTTTAAAGGGAATTATTTAGTTGTGACGAATAATTTTATAAGATATAGGTATGTACTTTTATAATATATCTTATGAATAATAATTGTTGTTCGACTGAAGGAATGCTAAGGAGGTGCCAAAGAATGAACAGCAATGAAATATATGTAAGTCTTGACATCGGTACATCCAGTGTAAAAGTAATCATTGGTGAAATTGTCAACGACTCGATAAATATAATTGGTGTTGGAAATGTAAAGTCTGAAGGACTTCGTAAGGGATCTATCATTGACATCAATGATACCGTTCATTCTATTAAACGTGCTATTGAAGAAGCTGAAAGAATGATAGGAATGGAAATAAGACAAGTGATTGTTGGGATTTCTGGCAATCAGGTTGCTCTTGAACCATGTCGCGGGATTGTAGGAGTTTCCAGTCAAAATCGTGAAATCACGAATGAAGATGTGAGACGTGTTATAGACGAGGCACAAGTTGTATCTATCTCTCAGGATAGAGAAATTATTGGGGTTATCCGTAAACAATTCATCCTTGATGGAAAGGATGAAATTAATAATCCATGTGGGATGATAGGTGTCCGTTTGGAAGTAGAAGGAACTCTTATTACAGGTTCCAACGCTATCATTACGAATACGTTGCGATGTGTCGAGCGTGCCGGTTTAGAAATTACCGATATCATCCTTCAGCCGCTTGCAGCTGGAGAGTATGCACTATCAAAGGACGAGAAAAACCTAGGAGTTGCTTTAATCGACCTAGGCGGCGGTTCAACAACCATTGCGTATTTTGAAGAAGGATTCTTGGCTGCCACGAGTGTTATACCAGTAGGGGGAGACCTTATTACAAATGATCTTTCAAAGGTATTACACACTTCAACCGAAGACGCCGAAAAAATTAAAGTAAAATATGGACATGCTTTTTACGATGATGCCTCAGAAGATGAGTTCTTTAGTGTTCCAATCATCGGAAGCGATCAGCACCAACAATTTAATCAATTATATGTTTCTGAAATAATAGAAGCTAGAATGGAAGAAATTTTTGAATTGATTGCTCATGAACTGAAACGATTAGGTATCAATGATTTACCTGGAGGGTTTGTATTTACAGGTGGTACTGCAAATATGCAAGGCATATTAGAACTAGCTCAAACGATTTTCCAAAGTCCAGTTCGCAAAGCCGTTCCCAACTATATTGGAGTAAGAGAACCTCAGTATACAACTGCGGTTGGTTTAATTAAATATGCTTACAAGAATGCTAGATTACCAGGTGGAACATTCGTCGCTTCAGCACCTGTTACTGAACCAATCGAGAAGAAAGTTCAAAAACAACAACAACAGCCAAAAGCAAAACCAGAAAAACATCCGGAAGATAAGATGTCATCAAAAGTAAAAAAATTCCTTGGTCTCTTTTTCGAATAGACAAATACGAAAAGGATTATCGACGAATTAGGAGGATTTGTCATGTTAGAGTTTGATACAAATTTAGATTCTCTTGCTACAATAAAAGTAATTGGGGTTGGCGGCGGTGGAAACAACGCAGTAAATCGAATGATCGAACATGGTGTTCAAGGAGTAGAATTTATCGCGGTTAATACCGACGCACAAGCACTTAACCTTTCAAAAGCTGAAGTAAAAATGCAAATTGGCTCAAAATTAACAAGAGGTCTTGGTGCAGGGGCTAATCCTGAAGTAGGTAAGAAAGCGGCAGAAGAAAGTAAAGAACAATTAGAAGACGCATTACGTGGTGCGGATATGGTATTTGTAACTGCGGGTATGGGTGGCGGAACAGGTACAGGAGCTGCTCCTGTTATTGCACAAATTGCCCGTGATTTAGGTGCCTTAACAGTTGGAGTTGTAACTCGTCCATTTACATTTGAAGGCAAAAAGCGTTCTAACCAAGCTGCAGGTGGTATTGGTGCAATGAAAGAGGCGGTGGATACATTGATTGTAATCCCGAATGACCGTCTTCTTGAAATCGTAGATAAAAGTACTCCAATGCTCGAAGCCTTCCGTGAAGCAGACAATGTGCTTCGTCAAGGGGTTCAGGGTATTTCAGACTTAATCGCAGTTCCTGGTCTTATTAACCTGGACTTTGCAGATGTGAAAACGATTATGTCAAACAAAGGTTCTGCCTTAATGGGAATCGGTATGGCAACCGGCGAAAATCGTGCAACTGAAGCAGCTAAAAAAGCGATAAGTTCTCCATTGTTAGAAACGTCTATTGACGGTGCACAAGGAGTTCTGATGAATATTACAGGCGGTAGTAACTTGAGTTTATATGAAGTTCAAGAAGCTGCTGATATTGTGGCAACAGCGTCAGACCAAGAAGTAAATATGATTTTTGGATCTGTAATCAATGAGAACCACAAGGATGAAATTATTGTTACCGTTATTGCTACTGGCTTTAATGAAGAAGTGATTCAGCCAAAGGCAACTCGTCCGACATTTGGCCAAGCAAAACCACAACTAAGTGCAGTAAAGCGAGAACAAAAGCGTGAAGAAGCACCACAAGAAACAATCCGAAGCAACAACAACGCTCCCCAAGAGGAAACACTAGATATCCCAACTTTCCTACGTAACAGAAACCGTAGAAGATAATAAAAAAAGCATGGTCCAAAAGGACCATGCCTTTTTTGTTAGGCAATGTGTGAAGGGGTAAAATCGATTTAGTCACCCTGTTGATTTGTGCGCCAAGGCGCGAGACTCCTGCAGGAGGACGGGACAGGGGAGACCCCGCTTTTCTCTTAGCGTCGAGGAGGCTTCCTGAAACCGCCTGCGCAAAGCGAAGCGCCTGGAGTAAAAATCAACAGACCAAATTTAACACAGCCTGTTGCAAAATGAAATTAGACAAAATACGTTGTTAATAGTGAAAATTTCTGTTTTTTTGATTACAGAAAGTGACACACTTTAGCCCATAAAGTAGGTTATACTTTTTCCTAAACAGAATAATAGAAAAGAATGGTAATACACCCTTATGAATAATCCATAAAGCATTAAATGCTTTTGACATTAAAAGGGGGAAGCTGGTTGTCTGTATATTTAGATGTTATTTGGGCCCTTAATCTGTTATTTGATAGCCTTCTCCTGTATCTATCAGCCATTTTTTTAAAAAGACAAATTCGAATATGGAGGATTATAGCAGGCGGTTTTATTGGTTCATTAATCATATTATTGTCGTTTACACCATTACATACCTACTCTAACCATCCGATTTCAAAGCTATTATTTTCGGTGGTCATGGTTTTAATTGTATTTGGTTATAAACGATTATCCTTTTTCATTAAGGCTTTAATGACTCTTTATGTAACAACATTTCTCATTGGAGGGGCATTAATTGGAGCCCATTATTTTGTCCAATTTGATTCTGAAATGTCAACAAAAGTAATGATTGCAAGTGTGACTGGTTTCGGTGATCCAATCAGCTGGCTTTTTGTTTTGCTAGGTTTT
>JAPSKD010000175.1 GCA_031177865.1 Bacillus sp. (in: firmicutes)
AGGATATGAATAAATCCTCCTGCTAAGCTGACTAATATTAAGAGTCCGGCATTCCAGGGATCCGCAATGGAGGGAATCATATAATCGGAGATACTTTTAGCAAATCCGGAAAAAGGATTCCAGGAGTTAATAATAGTGGCACCAACCCAAACACCAATAAATAAAGATAAAATTGTCTGTCTGGTTAATAAGGCAATTCCAATTGCAACTAATGGCGGTAAAAGTGACAAAGCACCAAATTCCATAAATGTTCCCCCTTTTTTAAGACTGATTGACAAACGTGTTCATCCGAGATTAGTTAATTTAGTTGGCCTCCGCTCCCATATCACCTCTTTTATAATACTGAAAATTCTAAAATATCAATCTACACCTAATATAAGGCATTAACAATATCAAAATCAATAAAAATATTAACCACATTTATATTTTTATTAATGAATGTAATTTTTATCGGTATTTAAATACTGTTATACGATTGATTTAAATTAAATAAAAAAAAAGGCTGCTGAATTATCAGCGGCCTTCTTTTTTTAACTCTTGTTTATGGGTTCCCACGGAGTTCCTGTCCAAATTGCAACTGTTTGACTATCTCCTGGGTTCCGAAAAGCATGGGGATTCGTACTGTCAAAATAAATACTGTCTCCTTGTTTCAACAGATACCTCTGAGTCCCAATAATAACTTCTAACTCTCCCTTAATGACCATTCCGCCTTCTTCTCCCTTATGCGGATATAGCTGGAGCTCTTCTCCCTTATCTGGATCAACTGTAATCTCAAAGAACTCTATCTTCCGTCCTGTGAGAGGGGCCAGCACTCTGTACTGAACATTTTTATGCCTCATTTTGAGTATTTCCTGCTCTTCCCGCCTGGAAACAATAACGGATTGCTTTTCAATCCCTTCAAAAAAGAAGGAGAGAGGAACATCAAATAAAATACTTAACTTCCACAATGTATCTAGAGAAGGTTTTGCTTTTCCTCTTTCTATTTGAGAAACCATACTCTGACTTAAACCAATTCTTTCTGCAACTTCATCGACAGTTAACTGAAGAGTTTTCCTTTTAGAGCGAATTTTTCCTCCAATTATTTCGACTGGAAGTTCAGATTGATTTATATCATTTATCATTTAGGATCCCCCTGGATGCAATTAAAGTTTATATCCTTTGTGATGTTTATTTTTAGAATATTACCACTTTTCTTCAGTATATCACAGGTCTTCATATAACTATAAACCCAACTTGCTGTTAAAAAGGCATTATCTTCTCATGAATTGCTTTAACTGGATAGCAGTTTGCTCAAATCTAAGAATTACTTGCATTGTTATCAAAATCAACAGTAGTGGAATCAAAGAGTTGAAATTAACAGAGTATTCAAATGAATTTCATTTCACTAATAATGGGGAAAGGATTTTGTCTGTTCGGCAATTAACAATATATTTATAATTGGTGTAACCGGTTACAATCGATACTACTAGTAGAGTGGTGAAATTATGTTAACGGCAAGAGAGTTTCAATTAACAAATAAATTATTGAATACAAAATCTCCTTTAAGAATCAAAGATTTATCGGTGGAATTTGGGGTGAGTACAAGAACTATCAAGTATGACTTAGAAAATGTCCGTGAATGGTTTAAAGAGCAGGGCAAGATTGTAAATTCACAAACCACTAAAGGAATTTGGGTTGAATGTGGCGATAGTGAGCGATTGGAATTAAGGGGAACCTTAACAAAATTCGAGCGGTCTAAAATATATCCGGATCAAACTGTCCGTGTGAAAAGAATAATCCTGTCTTTATTATTATCGAATGATTATAGAACGGCCAATGAACTTTCAGATGTGTTTGAAGTTAGCAGGAATACGATCTTAAGTGATATGCATCAGGTAGAAAATTTTTTGAAATCTTGGACTATTGACCTGGAGCGGAAGCAAAGAACAGGTTTTCGTCTAATTGGCAATGAGCTTCAGCTTCGACTGATGTTAGAGCATATCATATATAACGACTTAGATGATTATGAAATTTACAAATTGACTACTCGAATCACTAAGAGAGAACAAGATGCCGAAATTGGTTCCATGTTCGATGATCAATTAAAAGCTGTCTATGAAACTGTTGAGAAACACATGATCGAATTATATACTCCCTCTTTAGCTAAATTGATAAGACTTTCTGATTTGTTAAAGCTACTGTTACGAATCACTTTTTCTGTTACTAGATTAAATATGGGGCATACAATTAATAGCTACCGTATATTAGACCCCTCACATTATGAAGATGATACTTCATTGTTTCTGCTTTCTGTAATGGAACAGGTGTATACAGACATGAAGCTTCCGCTGCTAGAAGAGGAGTACTTATATATTTCAGGCGGCTTAGAAAAAGAAACTGATCAAATGGATCTGGTGGATATAACAGAAAGGATTATCCACTACGTGAGCCTGCAAGAGGGGATTGACTATAAAAGGGACCCAAAATTATATAGTAACTTGCTTTCCCATTTGTCACTTAGACTTCAGAACGGATACTTATATTTAAACTAAATAAATCCCATAGAAGATGAGATAAAACGTAATCATGCTTCTTTGTTTCAAAGTGTGCAGAAAGCATGCCGCCAAATGATAAAGCAGCATGTGTTTATCACTCAAGATTCTTTTATTTCCTTAATCGTTCTGCACTTCCTTGTATCCTATGAAAATACATTTAAAACCAAAAGAAAAGTACGGGTTCTTTATGTGTGTTCAACAGGGAGAGGCGTTGCGCGTCTTATCAAAAACAGGGTGGAAAGAGAAATCCCTGCTGTTGATATTGTCTCTTACTGTTCCTTATTGGAAGTGGAAGAGATATGTCAGGTTGAAGAAGTGGATATGATCGTTAGTGTTTTCCCGGTTGAAACCACTATCCCTGTTGTTGTGGTAGAACCACTTCCTGTAAAGAGGGATATAGAGGAGATCCGGGAACAAGTTCGAATGATTATTGGTCTGGAAGGAGATGAGACCAATCAGCTTCTCGAAAACCATGATTTAAATACAGTAAGTCATGATAGTGAATCTATAAGTCAGGAAATTATTTTAAAAGGGTTTGAACTTGTGCATGCCTTATTGGAAGTCTTTCCAATTGAGTCTGAAGAGAATTGGAAAAATGCCTTTATGATGCATGTTTTCTTAATGGTTCACCGCTATTACTTTGATAAGCAATACGATCAATATCTATATGCCAATTACCAAATGATAGACAGTGATGAAGATATGATTAATAAAGTACAGAGTATTTTGAAGGATAAAGACCTTCATGTTCACGATGCTGAAGTCATTACCCTTTTACAATACTTAAAAAAATGGAAGTGACTGTATGAATGAGAGAGTGATTGTTCAAAATGGCCTGGTTATTGATCCGGAGACCTCCACCATTCAGAAAAGAGATATCGGAATCTTAGATGGAGTATTCGCAGCAGTTGAAGATGTTAGAAAACAGACAGGGGAAGATATTCAATATATTGATGCATCAGGATATTATGTTGCTCCTGGTTTTATAGATTTGCATGCACATATTTTTAAAGATTATACAGATTTAGGAATTGACCCGGATCTTGTTGGTATAGAACAAGGTGTTACGACGATAGTGGATGCTGGCAGTGCTGGATACGATAACTATCAGACGTTTAAAGAAACGGTTATAGAAAAAAGTAAGACCGAAATATTGGCCTTTCTGAATATATCTCGAAATGGCTTATGCAAAGGACTTTCAGAGCTTGCAAATTTAAATGAGCTGATGTCCATTCAGGAAGGAAAAGAGATTTTTAATAGAGAGGGAAGCATCGTTGGCTTAAAGGCACGCATGAGTGGATCTGTTGTAAAAGATAGTGGAATCAAACCTTTAGAACATGCTAGAGACCTTGCGAATGAGCTGGGGAAGCCTATCATGGTCCATATCGGAAATCCGCCTCCTAATTTGCCGGAAATCTTCCCGCTTCTTAAAGATGGAGATATCGTTACACATGCTTTTCATGGAAAGAAACATGGGATACTGACTGAGTCGGGAGAATTGATTCCGGAAGCGATGTGTGCGATTGAACGTGGAGTCCGTTTTGATGTAGGGCATGGGACTTCGAGTTTTAGCTATAAAACGATGAGGAAGTTCAAAGATAAATATGATATCGCCTTTACTATAAGTACAGATATTTACAAAAAGAATTATTCAAACCCGGTAGGCAGCCTCATGATTACGATGACAAAACTCCTTTCATTAGGGTACCCGCTTACAGAGGTTGTTACCGCCGTTACTAAACGGGCAGCGGATTCACTTCATTTAACAGAGCAAGGAACACTCCGGGTTGGATCAGTAGCGGATGTAACCATTTTTGGACTTAAAGAAAAAGGTGAATCTACTCTAGTTGATTCAGAAGGTGAAGTACTGGACTTTAATCAGGAGCTTACACCGTATATAACCCTCAAAGCAGGAAAGGTGGCATACACGAAGTAAGATGGAAGGGAAAATACAAGAATTACACCAGAAAAGTGAAGATCCGCAATTATGCAAGGAAATGATGGAATATGTGGAGAGTCAGTTATCTAAAGAAAATATTCTAATGACTGATGCACAAAAACTATCTTTATTGTCTCATGTTTCAGCGATGGTTTATCGCTCCAGGCATCAGGAGATGGTTCAGCCTGTTGATAAGGTTCTATTTCAAGAAGTATCAAAAGAATCGATTGAAATGGCGGGCAGGGTATGCGGTAAATTACAAAATCTGCATGAAGATGAAAAATATTTGCTATCTATTCATTTTGAAACGGCTAAATTTAACATTTAATTATAGGGGGAACTATTAATATGAGTCAAATTGTAGTTGTTATTGGAGATCGATTAGGAAAAGGACAAAATGTAGCAAAGGGAGTTGAATCTGCAGGAGGTAAGGCAATAGTCATTCCTGGTGTGGGTGCAGATATGCGTTTAGGTGATGTAATGAAATCAGAAAATGCTGATTTAGGTATTTCGTTCTGCGGAAGCGGCGGTGCCGGTGCAATAACTGCACAAACTAAGTACGGATATCCTGCACACTATGGTATGCGATCTATTGATGAAGGAATAACAGCAATTAGTGAAGGTAAAAAAGTGCTAGGCTTTGGATTTATGGATCTCGAGGAATTAGGAAAGAGAATTACTGAAGCCTATCAAAAGAAAGTCCAAGGATAGACCTATGGAAAAAACAATTCAACACAAGGTCAAAGTTGAAGGTAAAGGAAAATCAAAGGAACATGCAATTAACACAGCACTGGGACAAATCCAAAGAAAAGTAATGGATGAGTATAAAGCAATGATCATCCGTATTGAACCTTTGAGCATTAATGTCATTGAAGCAATTGAACACACATACACTGAACGCTTTCTATTATTTTTCTTTCCTAGAAAAAGACATATGTACAAAGTGGTAATGGATGTTGATGTAAATATTACTCTATTAAAAGTGGAAGACATTGATTTTAAAACAATCGATTCACCAAATGGGATAGTAAAAAGTATTTTTCAAAATGAACAAATGGCAAATAAATAGGGGGGATAGACACCATGGAGATGTTTGAGGTAGCAATAAAATCTATTATTATTGGTGCTCTTGTAGGTGTCGGTGTTGGTGCTGGGGCTGCTCGTATGTTCCATGCACCGAAATCACAAGGAATGGGAGCATTCCGGACATTAGGGGAGTTAAATGCTTGTGCAGGGGATGCAGCGTCCCATTTTTCCTTTGGATTAGGCTTCTTCTTTAATGCTTGGGCATCTTCCGTTGGGGCTGGTGCCTTCACACAGGATGTTGACCATCGGATAATTCCTAACTGGGCAGCGGCAGTATTGATGCGTAAAGGAAAACGCCCGGAAGATACATTGCATAATCCGAAAAAAATGGCCATTTCAGGCGGGATAATGGGTATTATTGTCGTTGCATTTTTAAACTTAACTGCTTCCGCTATTCCAGAATCATTACAAGCAATTGCTGTAAAGGTACTCGTTCCTGCAGCGAATCTTTTAATCAACCCGGTTATGCCTGTTATCTTTTGGCTGGCAGCATTAGATGCTGGCAGACGATCAGGTTTTTGGGGAACCATTTTCGGGGGAGCGGCGCATTTGGTTATGGGTAATGCCGTTCCTGGTGTGGTACTAGGTATATTAATCGGCAAGGGTGTAGATGATAGCGGTTGGAATAAAGTCACCAAGACATTACTTACCTCTGTTATTTTACTTTTTGTTCTGAGTGCCTTCTTCCGCGGTTTCGATATTCGTCTATTAGAGAGCATGTATATAACTCCTCCAGAATGGTTATTAGATTTCCACAAACTATTAGGACTAGAGGTGAAGTAACTTGACAACACAGCCAGAGGCTTTAAATGAAAAAGATTTGTATAAAAATTTTTGGTATGCAGATTGGTCTTTCCCAATTTTTGTAGCACTTCTTTCAGCAGGTATTTTTGCTGGAACACATATGTATTATGTTTATAAAATTGGTGCCTTTAATGATGTAGCGATCGTTGCTATGTTAGAAGCGGGTATCCAAGGCGCAGGGTACGGGGCAGCAGCAGCTTTTGGAGCAAGTTTCTTATTCGCTCGGGTTTTAGAAGGTGCACTTGTAGGGATTTTAGATATTGGCGGTTCACTTCAAACAGGGATTGGCATAGGTGTTCCGGCCATTTTATTAGCCTCTGGAATTACAGCCCCTATTGAAAACTTTATACTTTCTTTAATTACAGGAGCACTCTTAGGTATCCTCGTTGGATATGCTATTCTTGGAATTCGTAAATTTACAGTTGGTCAGTCGAACTCTACGTTTGGCGCAGATATTATGATGGGGGCTGGAAATGCCTCTGGCCGTTTCCTTGGACCACTAATCGTTATTTCTGCTGCAAGTGCATCAATTCCTATTGGAATTGGTTCAACAATTGGTGCAGCAGTCTTCTACATCTGGAAAAAACCAGTAGCTGGCGGAGCCATTTTAGGAGCAATGATTTTTGGAGCGATTTTCCCAATTTCTTTAGAATAGGATGAGTATAAAATGAGTATTTTTGCAGCGTTTGGATTACGAAAAGTAATCAATGCAAGTGGTAAAATGACGGCATTAGGGGCATCTGCGGTTAGTGATGAAGTAGCAGAGGCTCTGAAGCAAGCAGCTCAAGACTATGTCGATATTGATGAAATGATGGAATTCGCAGGCAGTGTTATAGCTGAATATACAGGAGCAGAAGATGGTTGTCCCACATGTGGTGCAGCAGCAGGAATCGCAATTTCCACAGCCTCAGTTATTACTGGAAAAAATCTCTCATTGATTGAAAGGATGCCAGATTCTGAAGGATTAAAGAACGAAGTTATCATTCAAAAAGGTCAACAAGTCCATTTTGGAGCAAGTATTGCCCAAATGGTTCGTATTGGTGGCGGAAAAGTAGTAGAAGTTGGTAATGCAAATAACGTAGAGTCTGATCATATTGAACAAGCCATTACTGACAAAACAGCTGCACTTCTCTATATAAAATCCCATCATGCTGTTCAAAAAGGTATGCAGTCCATAGAAACGATGATGAAGATTGCAAAGGAGCACAATGTACCATTCATCATAGATGCTGCAGCGGAAGAAGATTTTAAAAAATATATCCATATGGGTGCCGATATTGTAATTTATAGCGGTGGCAAAGCGTTAGAAGGTCCCACTTCAGGCTTTATATGCGGGAAGAAGGAGTGGATGGAAGCCTGCCGTAAGCAATATAAAGGAATTGGCCGTCCAATGAAAATTGGTAAAGAAGGAGTGGCAGGACTTATTGCTGCTTTAAAGCAATATCCTTTCAAACAAGATAATGCTGAAGAACAGATTGAGCGGATGACAAAGCTTAATGACTCCTTAGCAGAAGTTGAAGGATTGACTTGTTCCATCAAGCAAGATGAAGCTGGAAGAGCCATCTATCGTGCGCAAATTCAAGTGGATGCCAGCAAGACCGGTATTACAGCTGCAGATCTCTTACACCGTCTGGAATCTGGTAATCCAGCAATCTTTTTACGACACCATTATGTAAATGTTGGTATATTATCAGTCGATCCCCGTCCGCTGCTAAAAGGTCAAGAGGACATAATCGCGAATGAAATCAAGAGTATACTTAAAGAGGTGCAATCTTAATGAAGCAAAAAGTCATTTTTAATGTATTAGCAAAGGATGCAGACAACGCTAAAGAACTAGTAGAAGCAGCTGGTGATCGTGTTCTGGTTGGAATCATGGTCAAGAACTTTCCAACAGTCGAATTGGCTATTGAACAAGTCAAAAAATACAAAGAAAATAATATTCCAGTTTCGGTGGGGCTAGGAGCAGGAGATCCTGCTATGTGGAAAAAGGTTGCTGATGTTTCAGCCAAAACATTGCCAGAACATATTAATCAAGTATTCCCTGCAGCAGGATACACACTTGGGCGCATGGACCAGCTTGAAGCTTCGAATACTATCGTCAACGCACTAATCGAACCATCAGGAATACCTGGATCAGTATATATTTCAACAGGACCAATCAGTTCTGACTTCAAAGAAAAGGTTTCATGTGAAATGGCTGCAGCTATGCTAGCTGAAATTGGAGTGGATTCTGTAAAGTTCTATCCGATTGGTGGAGATAAACATCTTGAAGAAATAGAAGCAATGGTCAAAGCAGCTGTTAATGCCGGACTAAAGATCTTTGAACCGACAGGTGGAATTGACGTTGAGAATGTTCATCGAATCGTTCAGACATGCTTAGATAACGGTGCAGAAATGGTTATCCCACACTTGTATACATCACTAGTTGATAAAGAAACCGGTAAAACAGAAGTTGAGAAAATGAAAAAGTTAATACAGCTGGAATGGAATTAAAAAATTGGTAAAGGAGCTTTCTCATTGATGGCTCCTTTTATTTTTAAGAAGAGAGGGTTTAATATATGGGGACATATGCTGTAATCTTTGATATGGATGGAGTTATTGTAGATAGTGAACCTGTTTACCGCAAGTGGAATCAGGAGTTGTTTCAGCATTTAAATATTACTGTTCCAGAAGAAATAAGGGCTCAGTTAATTGGTGGAAGTGCGAAACGTAAATGGACGCTTATTAAAGAACATTGCAAACTAACACAAACGATAGAAGAACTAATACATTTCCAGCACGGTTTCTTTCAGTCAAAGAAATATCATTTTAAAGAAATCCTTTTTCCTGGTGTTAGAACTCTAATCGCTAACCTGAAAAATCAAGGCATCAGTATTGCTTTAGCTTCATCCTCTGACAGAGATCGTATCAATAGAGTCATAACAGACTGCGACCTAGAACAGATCTTTGATGTAGTTGTAAGCGGCGAAGAATTTGAGGATAGTAAGCCAAATCCCGATATATTTCTACATACTGCTAGATCATTAGGAATGGAACCGAAGCAGTGTATCGTAATTGAAGATTCTTATAATGGCTTATTAGCAGCTTCTCGAGCAGGAATGAAAAAAATCGGTGTGATGCATAGAAGTATACCAATGGATTTATCATTAGCTGAACTAACAATAACATCATTAAAAGAAATTAATCTTGAGATACTGGAAAAAATGATATAAATGACAAGATTACAGGTACCACAAGTAACAAAAATTTATTGTTTCAAGAAGAATTCTCTAATGGCATTTTGTAACTTTAATTAGGAGAATTGTAATTATGTATATTCGCTTAATAAGTCGTATGGTGCAATGGGAGTCGGTGGTGGTTTGTATGCAAATCAATATGGTGCATATAAGTACGAGACTCCTTCAAAAGAAAAACTAGCCTTAGTCAATAAGAAATAATAAATCGATATAGATAGAATCTCACTGTGTTGCATTCCTTTAGAAAGGGATGCTTTTTTCATTTAATTAAAACTAACGGGGCGGTATGCTGAAGTTCTAAGTAACTACTTAATTTGAAAGAGGGAATTAGAATAATAAACTCCCTATTAAGCAATAGTGTATTTCCAAATTATATTTAAATTAGAAAATTTATCCATTATAATAGAGTTATATTTTGGAAGGGAGATTATACATAGTGAAAAAATTAGGATTGTTCTTAATGTCACTAATTGTGGTTCTTGGTGTTTATACACCGAGTTCTAAAGCAGCAGGATATGATACTAAATTCTGTGAACAGTTTAAAGGGGTTACAAAGATTTGGTGGGATGGAATTGAATTAAAGCCTGGTCAAATTGGCAGATTGATTGTATTGAAAG